>NZ_FRCW01000013.1 GCF_900143055.1 Fibrobacter sp. UWR3
CCAAGTAGATAAAGGCTTGCGGACGATTTCAGGTACCCAAATGTCATATAATCAAAAAGTACCTGTTTTTCAGGTACCTTTTTGTCATATAGACCCGAAATTCTGGTAACCCAAGCCCAATGTGAGATTCAAGAAGAACCCGTCATGCGTGTGGGGTTGAGAAACAGCGAGTGCCGACGTGGCTAGCGCCGCAAGGGCGAGTACGAACTTTTTCATATTTCCTCCTTATTGAATGGAATGATGGCGAAAATTAGCATTTTCCGTTCCCCTTCCGGTCTAAAAAATATACATTATGAGCAGAAATACAACACGGATTGGTTTATGCGCGCAATACTTGCAACCCTTTACTACCTCGTCGTCTTTGTCGGCATGATTATCCTCGGCGTACCCTACATTATTTACAAAGGATACATTCGCGGACACAAGGAAGAAATCACGAACGTCTGCCAGTTCTTCTTCAAGAACATCGCTTTTAAGTTGTTCCGAATCAAGATAAAGATAGAAGGCGAAGAGAACATCCCGAAAGGCCGCAAGGGTTTTGTCATCGTGGCGAACCACCAGAGTTTCCTCGACATAAACGTCATCTGGCCCGCGATAGGCAACGCGGCCTTCATGGCGAAGGCAAGCCTCTGGAAGGCACCCGTTTTCGGCTGGGTCATTAGCACCATCGGCTGCATTCCCGTGCACAAGAACCCGCGCATGAATGCCGGCATGGGAAAGCTTGTCTCGGAACGCATCGCGAAGGGCTACAACTTCGCCGTGTTCCCCGAAGGTCACCGCACCGAAGACGGCCACATGCTCAAGTTCCAGAACGGAATCTTCCGCATGGCGAAGGACCAGAACTTCGACATCTTGCCCATCACGCTCGTGAACACTGGGGAAATTCTCCCGAAGGTCAAGTGGTCCATCCGTGGTGGCGAAGTCAGGATGGTTATCCACCCGATGGTGAAGGCCAGTGACTATGCGGACAAGAGCATGGCAGAACTGCGCGACGAACTGCACGATTTGGTGGAGTCGGCGATGCCCTACAAGCAAGCGGAACTTGCACAAGCGAAATTAGATGCCGAAAGCGGCACAAAGGAGGCCTGATATGGCACAGCGTTTACCCAGTGAAGAACAGATTATTGCAATTTTGCGCGACGAGCCGATGGTCGGGAGCCAGCTGCGTGGAGCACTCGGGCTCCCCAAGAAGCAGAAGATGGCGTTCAAGCAGATGCTTGCCGACATGGTGGAACGCGGGCTGTTGAAGCGCACGAGCCACAAGGAATACCAGCTCGGCGACGGCGAGAGCCTCGAGGAAAAGCGCGAGAAGCGCTTCAAGAAGATTGCGGAACAGGGTGCGGAAGACAACCGCAGGCCCGCCGCCCGCAGCCGCAGGCAAAACGACAAGGAAAACGAGACCCGCGTGAAGCGCGGCATACTGCACCAGATTGGCGACGAGCAGTGGGAAGTGCACGAACTCGAGACCGGCAAGGTGTACGAGATGTGCCACCGCAGGCAGGCGCCGGGCAAGGAAGGCGAGACCATCAGCTTTACGCTGTACCCGCACCCGAAACTCAAGCACAGCTACCTCGCGAAGGTGGACCGCAGCGCCGAGGCGATGAACATTTCGTGGGATGAAGTCAAGACGAAGTTCATGGAAGAGAACAACCTGCCCAAGGACTTCTCGCCCGCCATCAAGAAGTTCGTGGAAGGCATCAAGGAACCGGGTCCGAAGGATTTCAAGGGTCGTGTCGACTACCGCAAGCTCGACGTGCTCTGCATCGACCCCGAAGGCGCCATGGACCATGACGACGCCATCAGCGTGGAACGCACCGAGAACGGATACAGGCTCGGCGTGCATATCGCCGACGTGAGCTACTATGTACCCGAAGGGAGCGACCTCGACGAGGAAGCGCTTGAACGCAGCTACACGCAGTACCTGCCGTGGACGGCGGTGCCCATGCTCCCCGAAAAGCTTTCGAGCGGCGTGTGCAGTTTGCACCAAGGCGTGGACCGCTGCGCATTCACCTGCATGATGGAACTTGACAAGCAGGCGAACGTGCTCAGCAGGGATTTCCACAGGAGTATCGTGAACGTATCGAAGGGCATTACCTACCAGGAAGCGGTCAAGATGATGGAGGCGGGCGACGATTCCATCAAGGCGCTCGCCGAAGTGACCGCGATGCTCAAGAAGAACCGCACCAAGGAAGGCCTGCTCGAATTCAAGAGCACCGAATACGGTTGCAAGTTCAACGAGGCAGGCGAACCCGTGCAGATTGTGCCGCGCGAGACCGACGAGAGTAACTCGTGGGTCGAGGAGTGCATGCTCATCGCGAACAACTGCTGTGCGAAGGAACTTTCCAAGCGCAAGCTGCAGGGCATCTACCGTATCCACGAGGCGCCCGACACCAAGGACATCATGGAACTGTACTACATGTACCCCGACCTGTTCAAGGATGCACCCGTGATGCTGCGCGACCTGGGCAAGCCCCGCAGTGGCGATACCAACCTGAACCCGGTCGCCTTCAAGCTGTACCAGCACCTGGTAAAGCGCGCCGGCGACGACGAGACGCTCATGAACCGTATCCTCCGCAGCATGCAGAAGGCGCACTACGACAGCAACAGCTTCGGGCACTTTGCATTGAACTGGCAGGACTACAGCCACTTCACCAGCCCTATCCGCCGTTATGCCGACCTCTGGTGCCATCGCGAACTTGCGCGCAAGGGCAAGGAAATCAACGCCGAGCGCGCGAACAGCGTGATCGAGGTCTGCGACCTGATTTCTGCAAACGAAATCAAGAACATGAAGGTGGAACGCATTTCCATCAAGGTGTGCAGCTGCTGGATATTGAAGAACCGCATCGGCGACGACTTCGAAGCAAGCGTCACGGGTATCGAGGAATGGGGAATCTACGTGAGCATCAAGGACCCCATTGCCGAGGGCCTGGTGCGGTTCCGCGACATCGCGGGTGACGACTTCTACGTGTTCAATCCGGACCAGGGCCTCGCTTTCGGCAAAAAAAGCGGGCGCACGTTCCGTCGTGGCGACATCGTGAAGGTGCGCCTCCTCCGCGTGGACCCGCTGCGCGGCCAGGCGGACTTCAGCATCCTCGAGAAGATTTCGAGCGAACCCAAGAAGCGCCGCCGCCAGGGCGAATCCCGCGACGTGCAGGAACGCGCGGACCGCGCTGCGGCCGCCGAAGCGCTCGGCTACGTGAGCCAGCCCGACGACTTCGAAGACGATTTTGACAACGGCTACATGCCGCCCCGTGCACGCAATCGCGAGCAGAGGCGCAAGGCGGCCTTTGCCGACAGGGGCGAGTTCGCCCGTGGAGGTAGGGGCGGTCGCGGAGCCGGCGGCGGCAAGCCGCGGGCACGCAAGACCGACGCACGCGGGGGCCGTGGCAAGCGCGGGAGAAGGTAAACAGGAATAGTTATGGCAGCATACAAGAAAGTCGCGCTCTATGCAAGTTACCAGACCGGGGAAACCCTCCCCGGTTACGTGAGGTTTGCACTCTCGCACCTTGCACAGACAGACTTTCACGTAGTACTGCTGACGAACGAGCGCCCCCTTTCGGAAGAATCGCTCAAGTTCATCGCCGACAACGATATCGAACTCTTCCTCACGCAAAACCACGGGTTCGATTTCGGGATGTGGCACCGCTACCTGCAACTCAAGGTACAGAGCCCGGCTTCTAACGGGTCACAGGGCGCCATAGGAAGCCTCGACCGCCTTCTGGTCCTGAACGACTCCATCGTCTACTTCCAGGACAACTTCGCGAAGTTCTTCGCCGAAGCGGAAAAGCGCGATGCCGACGTGGTATCGCTCACGCAGAGCGACGAGATTGCGCCGCACCTGCAGTCGTTCTTCCTGTATATGAAGCAGCCCGCACTCGGGGCATTCTTCATGCACCTCTTCGAGACGCCCGAGCAGGAGGACTTCGAGAGCACGGTAAGGCTCATGGAAGTGGGCCTCAGCGAAAAGTTCGCAGAAGCTGAAGTCAGCATCGACAGCATCTACCGCACCAAGGATAAACCGCTATTCGCCTCGCAAGAACTTATCGAGCAGGGGGCGGGATTCATCAAGCGGAAACTTTTGCAGCGCCGGTTCACCTTCAGCGAAAAGAAGCACTTTATCCGCATGGGGTACAAGAAACTGCTCAATGTGGACTATGCCGGCATCATCAAGAGCGCCGGCCTCGCACCCGATTTCGACGAAACGTGGATTCCTACCCCGATTGATTCAAGCCTGAAGCACGGGGCAGACCTCGTGTGGGAAGGGGCTTTCGACAAGGTCGGGTGGCCGCTGCTCCGCACCGCCATCAAGGCGAAGTACAAAATGCTCGGCAAAACCCTCGAAGGTGACGAGTACAGATAAGACAAGGGAGGGGGTCCACCCCCTCCCTAAGACTCTCCCGGCACTTAATAATCCGCATCATTCAAATCATATACCTATGGTATAGCGGATTATTTGCGTGGGCGCCTAGCGGCGCGGTTTATCGCCGGACTATTGCTTAATTATTTCTTCTTGACGATTTCGGCGTCTTTCACGTCCTTGCCCTTCAGTTTGTCGGAGGTCGCGCCTGCGGGGGCAAGGTTACGGTTGATCAACTTGTACTGGACAATGCCCCAGATGTTCGAGACAATCATGTAGATTACAAGGCCCGAGGGCATCACTGCGCTGAACAGGAGCATCATCGCGGGCATCATCCAAATCATCATCTTCTGCTGGGCCGGGTCCATCGCGGCATTGCTGCCCATGGTGACCTTCGTCTGGAAGTACATCGTCGCCACCATTATCCACGGGAGAATCGCGAGGCCCGAGGGCATGATGATAGGAATGGAAATTCCGCTCCACACCACGTCGCTACGGCTCAGGTCCGTCACCCACAGGAACGCATGCTGGCCACGCAGTTCGATGGCGCGCCCGAGCACAAAGAAGAGGCCCATGAATATCGGCATCTGAATGAGCATCGGGAGGCAGCCCGTGCAGCTCTGGAGCGGGTTTATGCCGTTCTTCGCGTAGAGTTCCATCATGGCGGCCTGCTTCTTCTGCGGGTCGCTCCTGTACTTCACGTTAATCTCGTCCATCTGGGGCTTGAGCGCAGCCATGCCACGGGTCGCCTTCATCTGCTTGAGGGTGAACGGCGTGGTCACCGCACGCACGATAATCGTAAGCAGGATAATCGCCACCGCATAGTTCGGGATAAGCCCGTAGAGGAAGTTCAGGAGCTTGAGGAGCATCTTGCAAATCCACACGAACCACACGTCGGCACCGCACCACTGCCAGCCCGTCACGATAACCTTTTCGTACTGCTGGTTCAGCGCGGCAAGTTCATCCCACTTGAGCGGGAGCACCATCACGTTGTAGGCAAGCGTATTGCTTCCGCGCAGATCATCCTTGAGAGAAATCTTGTAGGTACCCGGGTCGCCCTCGTTGTCCTTCACTTCCATGCGCGTCGCATCGATGACGACAGGCACAGCTTCGTCGAACTGCACCGTCATGGCCACGTACTTGCGGCGAAGGCCCGCCCAGGCAATCTTGCTCTTTTCCCCGTTGAACCTCTTGAGGGAATCGCGGCTCATTTCGCGTTCCACAGAGTTGTCCGCATTGAAAATCACTTCGCTGTAGTAGTACGTTCCGCCGGAACCGATTCCCATGAAGCCCTTGCTCTTCGGGATGGACTCGGTTTCCTTCATGCCGCCGTTCCAGGCGAGTTCGTACTTCGAGGGGGTAAACCCGACAAACTTGTTTTCCTGGCGCACGGCCGGGCCGTCCTTCGTAAAGCCATAGCTGCGGACAACCTGGCTGCCTTGAACGTCGGTAAACGTGAACTGCACGCTGGTATCGCTATCCACCGTAATCCATTCGGGAGCGTCCGTCGCAAACACGGCGTCGCTCAGGTTCGCACCGTCAATCGTGAGGTCGAGCGCGCCTTCCGCCGTATCCAGGAAGAGTTCGGGGTAGTTACCCGCGGTATCCTTCAGCGCCTTCACGATGAGGCTCTTGATCTTGCCGCCCTTGCCGTCGAGGGTCATCACGAACCTGTCGGTCTCGACCGTCACCGTACGGCGTTCGGGCGCCTTCGGGGCAACCGCGGCGGCACTGTCGGCTACGGCAGAATCGGCAACCGCGGAATCCACGGCAGCGGGCTCGGCAGGCGCCACCGCAGAGAGCACCGGCGCGGCCTTCTCTTCGGGGGCCACATTGGACGGGAGTACCAGGTTACCGGCGGGCTTGGCGGCCGCTACGGAATCCTGGACGAGGGCCGCGGCCTTCTTCGCCTTTGCCTTCGCCATCGCCTCTTCGTTCGGCTTGTTCATGTACATCCAGCCGAAGACAATCAGGGCCATCAGGATGGAGCCAATAAGGGTATTCTTGTTCATTTCTTTTCCTTTCTGGGCGGGACCGGGTCGATACCGCCCTTGCAGAAGGGGTTACATCTCAGAATCCTAAAAACCGCAAGATAGAAACCTTTGAAGGGCCCGTGGACCCGGAAAGCCTCTATCGCATACTGGGAGCATGTCGGGTAGAACCTGCACACTCCCCGAAAAAAATAGGGATGTATCCGCTGGTAAAGCCTTATCGGGAACACCAGCGCCTCCACCACGAAATCCCTAGCCTTCGACATCCGGAGCTCCCGCGGCATCGGTCCGCCATTCCATCTTGCGGAAAATCTTGAAGGCGGATTCCCGGAGGCGTTCCGCCGTCATCACGTCCGAAGGGTCGGTCACGATGACCATCGCCCAGACGGGCTTCTTTATCGAAGGTACCATCCCGAAGAACAGCGGGCGCAAAATCCTGCGGCACTTGTTGCGGTAGACCGCGTTGCCGTTCTTCTTTTTCGCCAAAAAACAAAAACGACAAAAACCGTCCGGGCTTTCAATCCAACGCATCGAGAGTGATGGCGTGCGGATGAACTTTCCCTGGACGGCTACTTGCCGATAAGCCGGCTGACTGGGCAGCCGATAAGAACGCAGAGCGGCCATTAGGCCAACCCCGGCTTACTTCTTGTAGATGGAATCGCTGATGGTGAGGCGCTTGCGGCCCTTGGCACGACGACGGCTCAAAACGGCACGACCCCAGCGGTCTTCCATACGGGCCATAAAACCGTGCTTGTTGACGCGCTTACGATTGTGAGGCTGGAATGTTCTTTTCATGATAAAACCTTTTTAGTGCAAAATTTTGAGTCCCAAAAATAGTAAAATACCCGCATAAATCAAGGGGTCGAGAGCCACGAAATGCCCTTTTCGCCACCGAAACGGGGATTACCACAGGGACAGCCCCAACTAATCAACAATTTATCAACATAGAGGAGGCTTGAAGGCGCAGCCCGCGGCCCCGGCTAGCCGACATCCATGAAGATGCGCACCTGGTTCTTGCCGCGCGACTTGAACCCGTCCAGCAGGGCATCGACCTTCTTGAGCAGGCGTTCGCGGTCGAACTCGTTCTCGTCGCGGCAAGGCACTATCCCCCCGCTAATCGATATGCGCACATCGGGCGTGTTGTTCCAGATGAACCCGCTTATCTTCTCGCGGAAGGCATCCGCCCGCATGAAGGCATCCACGTCGGAATCGGCAGCCATAATGAACAGGAAGGTTTCCTCGCCATATCGCGCACCGCATTCCCCAACGCCCTCGTTTACCGTTTCCCAGAGGGCATGCGCCACGTTGCACACGATACGGTCGGCCACGACATGCCCGAACGAATCGCCCAGGGCCTTGAGGTCGTCGATCGTGAACATGAACATGTAGTAACGGTCGCGGCTGTGCCACACGATATTCTCGAGGTACTGGATTACAAAGCGGCGGTTGTAGAGTTCAGTCAGGTCGTCGTGCTTGGAGAGGTAATCGAGCTTGGCCACCAGACGCTCGCGCTGCACGCGTTCACGAACATAGGCATTGATGGCGAAGGAACAGATGAAGAAGATTGCTCCACCCACAAGCACGAAGTTGGCCGAGAAGTCCAGGTACACGATTCCCTTGCTCGGGGGCGGCATCAGCAGGTGCGGGAAGAACCACGCCAAGACATAGAGAGTCACGCCTACAAGCATGGTCAACACCGCAGACGTGAACCGTATCTTGCGGTTGCTGATAAAGCTGCTCAGGAAAGGGCCCACCAGCATGTAATAGGGCATGGCGCTATCGACCCCCGAACAGAGGAAAAACAGGAGAGGTGTCGAAACGGCCGTGTAGAAGAATATCAGCAAGAAAAAGCCGACCGAATAAAGCGACGTGCGCATCACGAAAAGCGCAACCAGGATGCAGATCACGAAGTCAATGAAGCACATCAGTTCGGCGAGGTTGCTCACATCCTCGACCACGGTGATGAGTGCGCCCGAAAAAGACACCACCGTAAAGATGACGTGGATAATCCAGAACAGCTTCTGTTCCAGGGTTTCGAGGTTATTCCACTTCTTTTTCAGAACCGCAATCATGGGCCGCTCCTTTCTAACCCCATAATATAACTTGAAAAACATGTAATTGCCATATAAAATCCTGAAAATTTTATATTTTTCCCTGTAGAAACGAAAAACGGAAGGCTTTCATGGAACTCACACCGCTCGATATCCGCAACCAGACATTCCACAAGAAATCCCTCGGTGGCATCGACGCCGAAGAAGTCAAAGCATTCCTGGATACGGCAGCCACCGCATTCGAACAGCTGTCGCGCACCCGTACCGACCTGACCGAACGCCTGAAGATAGCCGAAGAACGCGTGAACTACTACCGCCAAATCGAAAAGACCATCCAGGACGCGGTCATCACGATGCAGCGCACCGTGGACGAGGTAAAGGCCAGCGCCGAGAAGGAAGCGGAACTCATCATCGCCGAGGCGAAGGCCAGGGCGGTCCGCGAAGTGGAGTCCACCAAGAAGCAGGCTGAAGACCTGCGCGCCGAAATCGAGCAGTTGAAGCAGCTCCGCAGCAACTACTTTATCCGTTGCAGGGCCCTTATCCGCGGGCAGGAGGAACTCCTCGCCGCCATGGAAAACGACCAGCGCGAATTCCAGGCCCCCGCACCGCAGCGCAACCAGGGCAGCGAGCCACCCCAGCCGATCGGTTCCATAGGCAACGTGCTCGCCTAACGGTCACACGCCACCCATGCGCATAAACATCAAGGTACATGCGAGAAGCAAACGGGAGAGCGTAACCGCCCTCCCCGACGGCAGCTACAAGGTCGAAGTGAAGGCGCCCCCGGTCGAAGGGGCGGCGAACGAGGCCATCTGCGAACTGCTGGCAGAACACTTCAAGGTGCACAAGCGCGACGTGAAGGTCGTGCTCGGTTCTACGAACAACAAGAAGGTCGTGGAAATTTCCGGACTCTAGCGGTTTTTCTTCAAGATGCCGACGACACTGCGGTCGCGGACGAAGGTCGCCTTCGCGACTTCCTGCACCTGCGCGGGAGTCACCTTCTCGAGGGCGTCAGCCCAATTGAGGAATATGTGGTAGTCGCCGTACATCTCGTACCAGGCAAGCATCGTCGCCACGTTCTCCATGTCGGTAAAGCTGCGGATTAGCCCCGCGTAGGCGTGGTTCTTCACCTTCTGGAAATCGCGTTCGCTCACGGGTTCGTTCTTAAGCCGTTCAAGTTCTTCCCACACAATCTTCTCGACCTTCGCGACATCCGCATCGAGTTTCATACTCGCCATCACGGAGAATTCGGAGACATACTTGTTCGGGCTGTTGCCCGCCTTTACGCTCACCGCGAGTTTTTCCTCTTCCACCAGGCGCTTGTACAGCCTGCCCGAGCGCCCGTTCAGCACGCCTTCCGCGATATCGAGCGCATAGAGACTCGGGTCGCCCACTTCGGCCGTCTTGAACACGAGCGAATACAGGTTCGGCGCATCGGGGCGCACCTGCGTAAAACGCTTCTCGCCCACCTGTTCCGGGTCACGTACCGTAATCGGCGGGAACGCCTCGCCCGCAGGGATATTGCCGAAGTACTTCTTCACCATCTCCATCGTGGAGGCAGTATCCAGGTCGCCCGCCAGCACGAGAATCGCGTTGCGCGGCTTGTAGTACCTGCGGTAATGCTCGTCGGCCATCTCGCGAGTGAGGTTCATGATATCGGACGGCCACCCGATGGTCGGCACGCGGTAGGGGAACGCCTCGTAGATAAGCGAATTCATCGTCTCGAAGAAGCGGCCCGTGGGCTTGTCGTCGTAACGCATGCGGCGTTCTTCCCGCACCACGTCGCGCTCGGAATAGAACTCGCGCAATACCGCGTTCTGCATGCGGTCGGACTCCAGCCACATGAAAAGTTCGATCTTGTCCTTCGGGAGAGTCACGATGTAGGCCGTCATGAGGTCGGTCGTGAACGCATTGAGGCCCGTTCCGCCCGCGGACTGGTAGGCGCCCCAGAGTTCATCCTTCACAAAGAGCTTGCGCTGTTCATTCAGGAGGGAATCGTGCTCGGCGGTGAGTTTTTTGACGGTCGCGGTATCGCCCGCGAGCCTTGCCGGACGGATAAGCGCCTGCAGGCTGTCCTCGCGCGCCATGAACGCCGCATCGGCAATACTGTCGGTAACGCCCACCTTCTTGGTGCCCTTGAAGAGTTCGTGCTCCAGGATATGCGCGAGGCCCGACTTGCCCGGAACCTCGTGCACCGAGCCCGTCACATAGAACAGGCGGCAACTCACCGTGGGTGCCTGCCTGTTCGGGTGCAACAGCACCGTAAGCCCGTTGTCGAGAACCTCCTTGTGGACAGGGAGATTCACGCCCGCCTGTGCGGGCATTGCAAGCGAAACGACAAGCGCCGGAACCGAGGCGCATTTCAGTGCATATTTCAAGATGGCGTTCATGCCCTAAATTTACACATTTTTTGCAGGGAGCCGGGATTATTCCTCCATGAAAATCCCGATGGAAAGGTTTACCGAGGAATACGCCGAACTCTTGCCGGTAAGGGTCGCGTATATGGACTTGCCCGCATCCATCAGATTCGCAAGGACAATGTTGTTCTTGCGCGGGATGTACCCGAGCTTGTTGCCCGCGCCGTCCTTCACCACGATTGCATACCTGTCGTAGCGGTTGTCAGGTTCCCGCAACAGGGTAAGGCGGTCGCCCTCGCGCAGTTTTTGTGCAAGGGATTCTATACCCTTCACAAAGAACGTGCCCGTCACGAAGGAATCCAGAAGGCGTATCGACCTCGCGAAGGGAACCGGAATCGAGAGCCCTCCCTCGCCGTGCAACAAGGCAAGCATGCCGCCCGCCGTACCCGCATTTACAAGTTCTGTCGTCATAATGCCTCCTATACGGCGCCGTTCAGTTGTTGCAGGTGAATTTCGCACGCGGCGATGCGGTCATCGAGCTTCGTGCATTCCTCCTTCAGGTCCTGAATGCGTTTCATCACGTTCTCCGGTTTCGAGAGCAACTCCGCCTGGTCAAACGGGAAGGAGGAACGCACCTTCTTCAACCGCAGGGCGAGTTTCGAGAGCGTGTCGCGGTACTGTTCGCAACGTTTGCGCAGGGATTCAATGCACGAGGGTTCATCGTTCTTCTTCTCGCCGCATTCCACAAGCACGGCGATGGCCTCGAGGGTAGCGAGATCGCCCGAGTTGTAGGCCTCCACGGCCTGTTGCAGGCAGGCGATGTCATCGGGAGTCGCACCCGGGTGCAAATCGGGGTGCAGTGCGCGAACCACCTGCTGGTAGAGTTTCTTGGCGTGTACCGCCTCCTCGTCGCTGTACTCGCGGAATGTCATCTTGGAAGCCCGTTCCGCATCGGCGGCCTTCCTGCGCAAGACCTGGTTGTACTCTTCCGCCTCGGCATCGAGAATCGCGTCAATCGCCTCCATGTCGGGTTCGGCACCGCGGTTCAGGTAAGAACGCACCAGGTCAATGCGGCGCCGGAGCAGGCGGAACCTGTAGTACTTGCGCGTCAGTTCCAGTTCGAGCCTACCGAACCGCTTGCCATATTCTGCCTTCAAAACTTCAGTTTCCACGCCGGTCGCACGGTCCAGCTGCGTACGCACCACGACAATCTCTTCACGGAGGCGGGCAACCTCCGCCCGTAGCGATTCATATTCAGGATGTAAAATCAAGTCGTTCATACCGGCCTCCTGTTGATTTCTTCATGTTCAAATCTAAAATAATTTAGCGTCATAAAATGTCATTTTGATAATTTCCGCAAAATATTTTTCAATACTGGAATCGTAGTACCACATTTTCGAGGGTGACGGGAATATCGAAAACGACGGCCCGCGCGACCTAGCGCTCAAGCGTCTTGATTTCGCCGCGCCTTACGCGCTCTTCGCTGTACGGGTCTATGTGCACGAGCGCATCCACCACGTTCTCGCCCGCGTCGATGAGCCTACGTTCCACATCCTCGGCCAAATCGTGCGCCGCAAGGAGGGTCATTTCGGCAGGCACCACCACGTGCAAATCCACATGCAGGTCAGAACCCACGTAGCGCGTGCGGAACCCGTGTATGCTGATGACGTTCGGGCAGGCAAGCGCCACTTCCTTCAACTTCTGCGCGACCTCCTCGCTCGCGCCCACATCGGCGACGCGGTGAATCCCGGGCCAGGCAATCTCGTAGCCGGAATGCAGGATAAAGCAAGAAACGATAATCGCGCCGACGGAATCCGCGAACCAGAGCGTCGGGAAAATTATCCCGAACAGGACCGCAATCAAAACAGGAATGGAACTGTACGCATCGCTCCGGTGGTGCCAAGCATTCGCTTCCACGGCCTCGCTACGCATGGCACGCCCCTTCGCCCGCGTATAGCGGAAGAGGGCCTCCTTCACGACGATGGAGACTGCCGCCATCACGGCCGCAATCCACTCGGGGTGCGACTGCTCGCCGTTTACAAGGGCCATTACGGCATTGTAGCCGAGCCCGATACCCACCGCGCATACGGCAAGCCCGATACCCACCGAGATGAGCGTCTCGAAACGCCGGTGCCCGTACGGGTGGTCCGCATCGGGGGGCGCGTTCCAGAACTTGGAACCGATGATTATCGCGATATCGGTAATGAAATCCGATGCACTGTGGATGGCGTCGGCAACAAGCGCCTGAGAGCCCCCAAAATAGCCCGCGAAGAACTTGCCCACGGAAAGAACCACGTTCCAGGCAAGCCCCACCAGCGTTACGCTGCGGACCTCGGAGCTGTCGTCTTTCTTTCTGATGCGCGTCATGCGACCTAATATAAAATTTATTTTATAAGCAAATGAAGGCGTTTTTCGCTTCCCATGCAACCTTTTTGGCCCGCCGGGCATCAAAATACCCGGAAAAAGGGCAATACTTTCTATTTTTTAGGCTGCATCTATGAAAATCTTGAAGAAATTGCTGAAAATCGCCATCGTGCTCGCGGTACTTGCGGGCATCGCCTACGGCGTGAAGTTCTTCTTCTTTACGGAAAAGGCAAGTGACGCCGCGGGCCCGCTCGTGAGCGCGAAGGTCACGCAGACTACGATTTCGACGACAATTTCGGCAACGGGAACGCTAGAGCCGGTCGACCAGGTGGAAGTGGGTACGCAGGTCTCGGGCGACATCGCGAAAATCTACGTGGATTTCAATTCCAAGGTCAAGAAGGGCCAGGTGATAGCCGAACTCGACAAGTCGAAGCTCAAGGCGACACTCACGCAGGCAGAAATCGCCTACCGGAGCGCCGAAAACGACTACAAGTACAAGGAATCGACCTACAACCGCGTGAAGAAACTCTCGGAGAGCAATTCCGCGAGCGCCGTGGAACTGGAAACTGCCGAATACAACATGAACGCGGCAAAGTTCGCCGTGGAACGCAGCAAGAACGAGGTGAACCAGGCAAGGCTCAACCTGAGCTACGCGACCATCAAGAGCCCGATTGACGGCGTGGTCCTGAAGCGCGCGGTAGAAGTGGGCCAGACGGTGGCCGCCTCCATGAGCACGCCAACCCTGTTCGTCATCGCGAAGGACCTAAGCCAGATGAAGGTGATGGCCGCCATCGACGAGGCCGACATTGGCCAGGTGAAGCAGGGCCAGAAGGCGATATTCACCGTCGACGCGTTCCAGGGAGAATCGTTCAACGGCGCGGTACAGGAAGTACGCCTGAACCCGACGACCACGAGCAACGTGGTGACATACACGGTGGTGATTACCGCAGAGAACCCGGAACAGAAGCTCTTGCCCGGCATGACGGCGACCTGCACCATCGTGACGCAAGAGGTGAAGGACGCCATCGCGATTCCCGTGAAGGCACTCAAGTTTACTCCCGCAGACGGTACCCCGATGGCAGACCCGAAGGACATGCCGCGCCCGCCGCGTATGGGCCGCGACTCGCTCGCAGGCGACAGCGCATTTGCGAAGGGAGATTTCCCGCCTCCGCCTCCAGGAGGTTTCGGCCCGCCGGGTAGCGGTACCGGCGGCTCCGGAAAGTTCGGGCCTCCGGGCAAGACGTTCAAGAAACGCGCCGGAGCGAAGAAACCCGCGGGCGACCACGTGTGGGTCAGCATCGACGGGAAGGCGGCCCCCCGCAGGGTCAAGACCGGCATCAGCGACGGCGTGAACATCCAGATTCTGAGGGGGCTATCCGTCGGCGATTCCGTCGTGGTGAGCCAGGAAAGCGTCAGCGCCGCCAGTACCGAGAAGGCAAAGGCCTCGAACCCGTTCATGCCCACACCGCCGGGCAGGAAGAAGAAATAAGGCCGGCGCATCGCCAGTCCCGTCATCCAGATACAAACAAGTCCGCCCGAAGCGGACTGTTTTGTTTATACTGGAATTTTATTGCGGGTTACCCGCGCTCGTACCGCACGTAGGCGAAGCGCCTGCTGTCGGGGGCCCAGGAATTCACGTTAATCGTCCCCTGCCCGCCAAAGAGCTTGAGGATAGTGCGGGGTTCGCTCCATCCTGTATCATCGCTGCCCGTCATCAGGCGGATTTCCACGTTCTTGTTGGGCACGTGTTCGCCAGGGCGCACGTCGCGCTCGTGGTAGGCAAGCATCACGACCTTCGTGCGGTCGGGCGAAATATGCGGGAACCAGGTGTTTGAGTGCGCATCGAACGTCATCTGCGTCTGCTCGGAACCGTCAGCCCTCATGCGCCAAGCCTGCATGCGGCCCGTGCGTACGGAGTTGAACCAGATGTATTCGCCATCGCAATCGTATTCCGGGCCGTCGTTCAGTCCGAATGCGGTCGTGAGCTGCGTCTCGTTCCCGCCTGCAGCAGGAATCGTGTAGATGTCATATTCACCTGCACGTTCGGCGCAGTACGCGAGCATCTTTCCATCGGGAGTAACACCGTGGAGGTAGCTCGGGGCAAGCGGGGTCACGAGTACCGGCATGCGGCCGTCAAAGAAAATCTTGTAGATGCGCGAAAGGCCGTCTTCCTTGGTGTGGTGACTCACGTACAAGCCTTCGCCATCGGGAGAGAGCACGTGGTCGTTGTTGCAGTTGTCAACAAAGTAACTCGGGACCTCGGTAATCGCGCCCGTCTCTATCTCGTAACGGTAAATGCGGCCTTCGCTATTGTACGTGAGGAACTTCCCGTCGGCGCTCCAGTTGGGCGCCTCGATAACGCAGTCGAATTTCTTGAGCAACTTGGATTCGCCGGTCTCGATGTCATAAACTTCAAGGAACGACTTGTCGCCACTGCGGTTCCAGACTTCGCCCGGGCTGAGTTCGAACGGGTAGCTTACCCCCCATGCGGCGCGGAGGTTATCCATCTGCGTCATCATCTGCATGGTCTTGCTGTGGGGCATCTCGGGGCATTCCCTGAGCCCCTTCTCGAGGGCCGCCTTGCAGCCCAGCACCTCATATTCGTAGCAGTTCTCGATGCGGGGCGGCTTCACCGATTCCACAAGCGTCCCGGCAACATCGAACAGCTGGATTTCCACCATGTCGTTGAGGTTCTGCACACGGATAAAGCCCGCGGTTCCGTAGATGACGCCCTCGTTCTTGAGCGACGCCACCATCGACGTCTTGAGATGAGCGACCTGCCCGCCTGCATACACGAGGTCGATCCAGTCCGTCGCATCCACGCCCGTATGGAACTTGACACACTTCGTCTTCGTCTGCACGATATGATTCGCGACGCAGTCCTCACCCGATGTCATCCCCGCACATTCCGCACCCGATGTCATCCCCGCACATTCCGCACCCGATGTCATGCCCGCGCATTCCGCACCCGACGTCATCCCCGCGGAGGCGGGGATCTCCCTGCAAATTTCAGGATCAGTTAGGAAGATGTCCGCGAACGTCAAGCTGTAAATACCCAAATCCAGCAGCGCACCGCCCGCAAGTTCGGGCTTTTGCAGGCGCCCGATATGTGAAAGCGGCATCGAGAAGTCGGCCTCCACGCTTTCCACCTTGCCAATCTTCCCGGCCAGAATCCAGTCCTTCACCATCTGCACCGCAGGCAGGAATCGGGTCCACATCGCCTCGCTCATGAACACGTCCTTCTCTTCGGCAAGGGCAATCACTTCGGATGCCATCAGGGCATTCGCGGTAAAGGCCTTCTCCACGAGCAGGTTCCTGCCGTGTTCCAGACAAAGTAAAATGTTGTTGTAGTGTTCGGAATGCGGTGTCGCGATGTAGATCAAGTCCACCGCAGAATCCTGCGCGAGTTCCTCGTAACTGCCGTATGCGCGACCGAACCCGTAATCATCGGCAAACTTTTTTGCCTTGTCAAGCGTGCGCGAAGCCACCGCGTAGCATTCCACGCCCATACCGCGTTTTTCGAGAGTCTTGACCGCAGCGGCCATCTTCGTGGCGATATGGCCACACCCGAGAATTGCAAATTTCAGGACCTTCATCTTGTTCCTCTTGGATTCCTTCGCTCCCGACGGGCGCTCCAGAATGACTTTTCGTGTTTCGTTTTGTAAAAATACTCTCTTTAGGCTAGCGACAGGAGCATTTTTCACATATAAATGGACTCTTGCGTAAACATGGGCAGACGTTCCCAACCCGTTTTTTGGGCAAATTTCGCCATTTCTGGCGTTGTCTATGGACAACTTGTAAATAAAAATAACGTTCCCCGCAGGCAATTTTGACATATATTATGTTAGATTAACAACGTATTGGTCCCCGCCCGGGACAAGGGATGTTTATGGGCATGTCAAGGAAAATCGCAATTACCGGTATCGGACTGAGCGCTGCGTTCGCCTTCGGGGCTAGCTACGAGCCGCCCGCTACCGCCGTTTCCAAGATTAACAGCTACCGCGGCTATTCGGAGCTGACTTCGGCCGCCTCCGGTATGGATATCGACCAGTACACCTACAACATGACCACGTGGCAGATCAGCAACGGCGGTTTTTACAAGGCGATGGCCGACAAGTACAAGAGCGCATACACGAGCGGCAACAAGTCGGAATGGCGTTCCAAGGACGGCGGTGACCTCGGCACCATCGACAACAACGCGACCATCCAGGAAATGCGTCTGCTGGCGGTGCGCTACAAGGAAACAACGAACAGCAATTACAAGGCGACGTTCAAGTCGAGTTTCAACAAGGCCCTGAACTTTATCCTCACCATGCAGCGATCCACGGGCGGCCTCCCGCAGGTTTGGCCCAAGCGCGGCAACTACAGCGACCACGTGACGCTCAACGACAACGCGATGGTGCGTGCGATGGTCACGATGATGGATATCGCGAACAGGACTTCGCCCTTCGATAGCGACATCATCGACGACGCGACCCGGAACAAGATGAAGTCCGCCCTCGACAAGGCCATAGACTACCTGCTCAAGGCACAGATTGTGAACAACGGAAACTTGACGGTATGGTGCGCCCAGCACGATACGGCAAACTACGCACCGCGCCCCGCACGTGCCTACGAACTGGAATCCAAGTCGGGCAGCGAATCCGCCGGCGTGGTATGGTTCCTGATGAACTGGCCCGAACAGACCGAAGCCATCCAGAAGGCGGTCAAGGGCGCAATCGCCTGGTACAAGAAGACCCGCGTCGTCGGGCTGTACTTCAACAAGAAGGCGGGGACTTTCGAGCAGCGCGACGGAAATGTGCTGTGGTACCGCTTCTACGAGGTGAACAACGACGACTACTTTTTCTGCGACCGCGACGGCGCAAGCACCAAGACGCAGGACTTCATGAAAATCAGCGAGGAACGCCGCACGGGTTACCAGTGGGCGGGAGATTACGGCTCCGCAATCCTGAGCGCGGAATCGGCGTACCTTGCGGCGCTCGAGAAGGTGGCGGGCACCTACGTGGAACCTCCCCCGCCGGCAGCCATGTGCGGGAGCGATTCCTGCAAGATGTTTATCGACGGCGTGAACTTTGTTGAAATTGACGGCGTGAAGGAAGCGACCAATACCGGGTTCGTGGGCGAAGGCTACGCGAACGTGGCCAACGCGACGGGGAGCTTCGTGACCTACGGCGTGACAGCAAAGACCGAAGGCAAGTACACGCTCTACATCAGCTTTGCGAACGGCGGGAACGCGGAACGCGGTTTCAGCGTTACTGCCGGCGACAGGACGCTCATCGAAAGCGGGAGCATGGAATCGACCGGCGGCTGGACCACCTGGAAGACGCAATCCGTCGAAGTGGAACTGCCCGCGGGCTACAGCGAACTCAAGTTCACGAGCCTCTCAAAAGACGGCATGGCGAATATCGATTACATTGGCTGGATGAGCGAGAACCTGCTCGCGGGCAAGGTTGATGTGGGCGATACCGGCACGACTCCGGGCGACTCGGGCACGACAGCTATCGGCGTGCGGGATGTCCGCGCGGCAAGACCGGCGAGAACGGCAGACCGCTACTACGTGGACTTCGGCATCCACGGCAACAGCGCGGGCGTGTTCCTTAGGCGCGGCAACGGCAAGGTGTTCCGCGTAAACGGCAGCAGCCATTCCGGAGCACAGCGATAGAATTCAAGACGACAAGGGAAAAGAAATATGCAGAACAACTGGACATCCAAATTTCTTTTAGCGATGCTCGCTTTCACGGTGAGCGCATCCGCGGTCGAGAAAAAGAAAATCGATTTCGTCGTCGGCGTGGACGGTGACTTCAAGGCGGCCATGAATGCGGCCAAGTCCGCAGGCGCAAGCGAATCGAGCCACTACGTCATATTCTTCCCCGATGGCGAATACAACATCGGGAGCCTTACCGGCGACAATAACCAGATGACAACCTTCACGGCATCTAACACTTCGCTCGTGGGCCAGAGCGCCGACAAGACGGTACTCTACAACAAATCCATCAACGAGGGCATCAGCGTTACGGCGACACTCAAGGTAAGCGCGAACGGCGTCTACATGCAAGACATCACGCTCTACAACAAGGCAAATTACGGCAACGAGAACAATTGCGGTAGCGCCTGCAGGCACGATGCCTTGATGACTGTGGGCGACAAACTTGTCTACAAGAACGTAAAGCTTCTAAGCACCCAGGACACCTACTACACCAAGTTGAACGGAGGCAAGGGCCGTAGCTACTGGGAAGGCGGGCAAATCGAAGGCACGGTAGACTTTATCTGCGGTGACGGCGACGTGTTCTTTGAAGGCACGAACCTGGTGATGCGCCGTAGCGGTGGCTACATTACCGCTTCGCAGAACAATACCGAATGGGGTTACGTATTCAACAATGCAACAATTACCGTAACGAACAACAGTTTCAACGGGACATTCTATCTCGGGCGTTCGTGGGGTGCTGCAAAGACGGTATTCCTGAACACGAAGATGATTGCGCAGCCTAAGGCCGAAGGCTGGGGGCCCGACATGAATTCCGCCCCGCAGGTCTTTGGCGAATACAACAGCAAGGACGGTAACGGCAATGCGGTGAACACGAGCCAGCGCAAGACTAGGTTTCAGGGTACGAAAAATGGAACAAACTGGGATGTGACTCTCAAGACGGTGTGGAACGCAAGCGATGCCGCCAAGTACACTCTCGCAAACGTGCTCAAGGGTAACGACAGCTGGGACCCGACCAAGTTGACCGCGCAGGTGAGCGCCCCGAAAATTGCACAGGAAGGCGCCGAAATTACCTGGGCCGACGACAACAACGCCCGCGCCTGGGTAATCTTCGTGAACGGCAAGTACAAGGCGAACGTGATTACGCCGAGTTTCTCGCTCGAAGGCGTTGCGGTGGGCTCCAAGATTACGGTGCGCGCCGCCAACAGCATGGGCGGTCTCGGCGCATACTCCAACGAGGTTACGACCATTGACGCGAACGCCACCTACTACAAGGTGACGCTTGGCGAAGCCATCGGTGGAACCGTCATTTCTAACATCGCTGGCGACAAGGTCATGGAAGGCAAGAAGGCGACATTCACCGCCACTCCCAACTCCGGCTGGAAATTCGCCGGCTGGAGCGGCAAGAGCGCCGCGGGTATCGACGCGAGCAAACCGCAGGCTAGCATTACTGCGGCAGGTGATATCGAACTCGCCCCCTCGTTCGCCGGCGATGGCTCGGGCAAGTTCCAGGCCGAAGAAGGCGCCATCGAGAACGGCATCAACGAGAGCAGCAACGCAGGTTTCGCAGGTGCGGGCTACGTGAACTTCAACGCAGGAACATCAAGCGTGCAGGTGCCCGTGTATGCCGATGCGGAAGGCGAATACAAGCTCACCCTGACGTACGCGAACGGGAGCAAGAGCACGCGCAGTCTCTCCATCAAGGGTGAAGCCGGCGAATCGCAAGAAGTTGCATTCGAGGCGACGGAAAGCTGGACCACCTACGTGACGAAGGAAGTCTCCATCACGCTACCTCAGGGCGCGAGCACCATCACGTTCGCGACCATCGGGGGCAACGACGGCCCGAACCTCGACCAGCTGGAACTGACCGCAGTGAAAGTGACGCAGCCCGAGCCCCCCGACTCTACGACTGCAATCGGCGGGCTCGCCAGCGGCCTCGCGGATCCCCATCTGGAATACTCGCCCGCAACCCGCGTGCAAGTTTTCAGTGCGACCGGCAAGCTGGTGCGTGAAAGCATCGGCAACGCGGCAATCAGCACGAAAGGCCTTCCCCGCGGGATATACATCCTGAGGGTGCACGACGGCTCGCGCAACATGCAAAAAACGATCCGCGTGAAATAATATTCCCGAAAACAGAATTTCCCGAAATTGGCAAAATCGCCTTATTCGCCGAAAACGAACTTTACGTACAAGTTAAATAACTGCTCACCCCACAGGTACATGAGCGGCGCCGCCACCGCAAGGAACGGCCCGAAGGGAATCTGGCCCGAGGTCTCGGCAGCATCCTGGCCAGCGACATCCTGGCCAGCGGCATCCTGGCCAGCGGCATTGCGACGAGCGGCAATCTTGCCATAGGGCACCATCACGACAATCCCGAGAATAGCGGCCACAATCAGCGTCTCGACCGCGCCCGTCACGCCCATCAAGGCACCATAACCCGCAAGGAGCTTCACGTCGCCGAACCCCATGGCATCCTTCTTCAGGAGCTTTGTCGCAGTCCAGCCCACCAGGTAGAGCCCGCCACCCGCAACAACCGCCCCGAGCAGGCTCTGGAACGGAGTGACACCGCCGGGAATAATCGAAATCAGGAGGCCCGCAACAATCCCGCCCACCGAGATGGAATCGGGAATCAACTTGTACTTGCAATCGATGGCGCATACCGGGTATGCCCCGAGCAAAAGCCAGAACATCGCGATCGCCGACGCCCACACCGCGGGCTCAGTGACCGGCGCCGTGAAAAATGCGGCCGACACGGGCACGCCGCCTATCACCGCGACAGCCGCAAACAGCGCAACCGCCCCAAGCAAACCGCAGAGAGCCTCCCCAATCGGGTAAATCACGCTGATGGGTTGCTTGCAGCAGGCGCTCTTCCCGCGGAGCCATAGCCACCCCACGATAGGAAGATTGTAACGGATAGGGATATGCTTCTTGCACAGCGGGCAGTGGCTCGGCGGGTTTATGAGCGAAATCCCGCGAGGCATGCGGTAAACAATCACGTTGTAGAAGCTCCCGACGCACGCGCCGAGGGCAAAAAACACCAAAAGCCAGTACCAGAGGGGGATTTCCTGCATAAAAAACCTCAAAAACAATACATACTAGAATATATAAACAAAGTCGGGTGTTTGTTTTTCCGAATTAAAAAGATAAATTTAAAAATGCAGGACGCTCCCCCGAGCGCCCCGTTGTTTCGTGTTTAAAAAAGGAATCCTATATGCGTTTGAGAATTTCTTGTCTGATTCTTGCCCTGGCAGCATGCATCGCCGTCCTCTACGGCTGTTCAAGAGAATCCTCCATCGTGGAAAATCCCCGCCTCAGGAACAATCATTCCATAGTATTCGCTTTCGACAAGCCCTTCGATAACGCCGAGGCTTTCGCGGATTCCATCAGGCACGCAGACATGCCCGCCGACTCTATCGCCGATACCATCACCGTCACCGTGAACGACTCCGTCTACTTCATGGGCTTCCTGCCGCTCTATGCCGAAAAGATCTACCGTTTCGAATGGATCTTTGGCGACACCGTCATCACAAGCGAAAACACCCGCGTGCAAAGCTGGTCCTACGACAGCGCGGGCGTGTACTTCCCCATCTTCCGTGCCGTAGACGGTAACAACGCCATCGATACCGCCGGCATCCACCGCCGCCCGCTCTACATCCGCGTCATCGACACGCCTCCCCTGCTCGACGTCCCGCGCGATACCGTAAGGGCCCGCCACAAGAAGCCAGCCACGTTCACCGTACGCGCCATCGACACCTGCGGCACCATCGAGAAATTCAAGGTGGACCTCGACGCGAAGGGCAAGGACACCGCGAAGGTCTGGAAGGCCGAAAAGATTGAAGGCACGGACAGCCTCACGATTACCATTCCCTATGTCGAAGGCGACGTGGATTCCCTCGGGAACCAGACCATCTTTGTAATCGCCATCGACGACGACGGCAACGAGACCCTCGACACCGTGTACCTGCACTTCAACCAGCCCCCCACCATCGAGATGCTGCAGCCGGTCGACAACGCCTCGCTCAGCAACAAGAAGCGCCAGGCGCTCTACTACCGCGCCGAAGACAAGGACAACCCGGGTTCGCTGCGCTACTTCATCCGCATGGCAAAGAGCCCCGACGGCCGTAATCCGCCTATCTTTACCGACCCCGAAGAAAGCCTCATCGCCGCAAACATCGTCGAGAAGAGTTTCGAGATTATCGAAATTACGCCGGATTCCCTCGTTCGCAACAAAGTCAACCTCGCGGGCATCATCTACTGGGATGTGTGGGTGACCGACGGCTACGACACCGTGTACGCAAAGCACGTCAAGGACGGCGACAAGGAACGCCCCTGGAAGTTCTACCTGGGCGAGACCAGCGGCAACGCGAACCTCGAGGATATCGACGGCAACATCTGGGGCTACGCCAAGTACCAGGGATGGACCGGACGCCACTCCACCATCCGCATCACTGCCGAAGACACCCTCGGTAACAAGTTCTACACGCACACGAACGAGAGGGGCGTGTACGACATCAACCTTAAGCCGGGCATATACAACGTCCTTGCGACCGACACCTCGGGCTACCGCTTCGCCGACACGCTGCTCAAAAAGCGCCAGGTGTTCCCCGACGACACGGTATTCCTCGACACCTTGGTCCTCCGCGACACATCAAAACCCATCATCACATTCGACCCGATAGACACGCTGAATGTCCGCGACTTCCAGTTCGCCTTCAAGCTCTACGACTTCGGTTCGCAGGTGGCTAGCGCAACAGCATGGCTCGACGGCAAAGAGGTCGAACCCTCGTACTTCACCACCAACAGCTGGAGCAGGAACCACACCGGGCTCCTTGACGGGAACCACGCATTCAAGCTGGTCGTGAAGGACAGCGCGGGCCTCGTTTCCGATACCGCAAGAATGAACTTCCGTGTAGACGCATCGCTGATTACACTTTCCATCGACGGCAAGACATCGAAGATGGTGAATTCCACCCAGGCAATCACGTTCACCGCAAAGGTCGAGAACGCCATCCCGATGCCGGATTCCTTGAACTGGATGAGCAACATCGAAAATGGCCCGACCTTCCGCAGCGAGGTGAACCCGACCGATAGCACCGCAACACTCGTGATAGACCTGTCGATGATGCCCTCAGGCTTCGAGCAGGGAACATTCTACGAGATGGTCGCGAAGACAGACGACAACATCCAGACAAACAAGGTTCGTTTCGGCTTCTTCGATAACGGCCCGATTGTCTACTTTGAATCGCCGACAAACGATACATCCGTTTCCATCAACGACTCGATCAGTTACACCCTATTCGCATTCGGCAACAACAGCGATCCCGACGTCCAAACATTCTCCCTTGCCTGGACATGTGACAGCGGGACGCCCTGCCCGACAGACAACTCGACGGAAGGCAAAATTTCCTGGAGCACTACGGGCCAGAAAAAACTGATTGTCGAAATAACCAACGCCGATTCCGAACACAAGAAGGACACGCTCCTCGTGAACGTAATCCCCGACCCGCCCACCATCCGCGTAAAGCAGGAAAGCAACGACGACCGCCACAAGATCAATTCCTACGCAGACGTTACCGTAAGCGCAAGCGACAAGTACGGCACCATCACAAAGATTGACTGGGGCTGCACCAACGGCACCATGTTCACCTTCGACGAGGAAAAGCAAATCGACCCGCCCGCAAAGAGCATCACCGACGTCCCGGTAAAGCTCCTCATGTCGGGCACGGCGACAAACAACTTCCGCTGCATAGTCCGCGTGACCGACGATGACGGCGAAACCGCAAGCGACACGCTTACCTTCAGGGTGCTTCAGGACCTGCCGTTCATCTCGATAAACCAGAAGAACAAGACGCTCACCATCAAGGACCAGACGCAAATCAGTTTCGTTGCGGTCGATACCCTCGGGCAACTTGTAGGCTACGAGCTCGCCTGTGACAGCGTCAAGAGCAACCTGAAGAACAACTGGACCGATATCTCGGCGAGCGCGCCCACCGTCACCATGCCGCCCGAAGCCTGCACGTGGTACTGCGCCATCCAGGTAACCGACGACGACGGCAACAAGGCCCGCGACACGGCGACGTTCACCGTGCTGCAGGACCCGCCGACGGTCCAGGTGCTCGGGAACTACACCGTCACCATCAAGGATACCATCAGGCTCGACGCCATCGCGAACGACCGCTACGGCGAAATCGCGCTATACGAATGGGGCTGCGGTTCTGCCGGGGCAAGCAACATCGGGTTCACCTACTCGAGCCCGAACTCTCCCAGCTTCTCCGCGGTAATGCCCGCAACGGCTCAGGATAACTACCGCTGCATTATCCGCGTGACCGACGATGACGGCAACACCGCCCGCGATACCACGCTTATCAACATCATCCAGGCGCCGCCCACGGTCATTGTCGCGAACGAGTCGGCAATCGTGCGCGAAGGCTACAACATCGTGCTGAACGCGACCGCCTACGACTACCCCGACTATCCGGGCGAAATCGTGAAGCGCGAATGGAGCTGCGGCGCACCCGCCGAAATCGCGAACCGCTGGAAAACCGTCTCGCAGTTCGATACCGTCTGGAAGGCACCCGCCGCCGTAGCCACGTTCTACTGCATCGCCCGCGCGACCGACAACGACGGCAACACCGCGATGGACACCATGAACATCAACTTCTCCACCGAACTGCCCATCATCAACGTGAAGGACGAAGAAATCTTCATTACCGCGGGCGAACAGTTCGAGCTCAACGCATCCGTCAACAACGTGTGGCAGGGAATCAGCTGGTTCACCTGGGAATGCTTCGACAAGGCAACCAAGAAGACTCTCGAGTCGAAGGTCACCAAGTACGACTACTACGCGAACGGTTCAAGTTTCTACGACTACCGCGAAGGCAGCTTCACGATAGACGGCAAGGACATATACTGCGTGGTCACCGCCGAAGAATCGAGCACCAAGGCTGAATTCAGCGACACGACCTTCATCAACATCATCAAGGTTTCTCCCGTGGGCGTGATTACCGCGGCCGATACCGTTTACCTGTGGAGCGGTGACGAATCTTTCGACAAGGGCGAGCCCTACTACTTCTACACCTCCGAATGGGGCGGACAGAACTCCACGCTCGGGACCATCGGCAACGCAAGCATGCAGGATTTCTGGTGGAATTTCAGCAACGTAGACGGCAACTACTACCAGGGTAACCGCGACGGTTCTCTCGATACCAGCACGCTCGAGTTCAACTCCGCGTTTATCCGCAGCACCCGCGAGAACTCCATGACCATCTGCCTCGACTACCGAGACAGTTCCGCGGAATACGTGACGCAGGCGTTCTACGCAAGGCACCGCGCCGAAGAAGTCTGCCGCAAGGTATACTTCCGCAAGGCATGGCGCAACCTCGCCACCAGCGACACCGTGCTCGAGACGGCCAAGATGACGACGCCACCGGTTCTCGAAACCATAGGGAACAAGCCCGTCATCGCCTACCTCAAGAACAGCACGACCGTCGTGACCAAATACCTGGATGGTTCTACCTGGAATGCGCTCAGCACAAGCGGGATTACCGCAGCCGATTCCATTTCCGCAATCAAGATGGCAAGCGATGGTTCGAACCTCTACCTCGCCGTACTCACCAGCGCCGGCAAGCTCAACGTGTACAAGTCCGCCAGCGGCACATCCGCATGGGCCAGCGTTGGTAGCACAGTTACCGAAAATGCGGCGAGCGTGAGCCTTGTATGCAAGCCCGGTGTAACGGACCGTCCGGTCGTAAGCTACATCCTGAAGAACAAGCAACCCAAATTCGGCCACTGGAACGGGACCACATGGACCGAGGTGAGCATCCCGACCAGGAACTCCATCAAGGTCCGCGAACTGCAAGCGGCCTTCACGGAAAACGGTGCGCTTACAGCAATCTATGTCGACACCACCTCCAGTTACAAGGCTTACTACGTGATGTTCGGCAATGACTACAGCGTGAAGAAAAAGGATTCCGAAATTTCGAGCAACGTAAATGGCGTGAACCTCGCCGTTTCGGGCAACACGCTCTACATGGGATTCCTGAACCGCGATACTGAACACTACGGCCCGTATGTGTACAAGGGAAGCGTAGGCACCAATTCCATCACGTGGGACAAGTCGGGCGTATTCGGGGCATCCATCCACGAAGGCCTGCTCGCCTACCACATCAGCATCAACACCTTCGACGGCAAGCTATACGCCATCGTCGATGACAAGGGCAAGCCCTCGCTCGCACAGAGCCACGTGTTCAAGCTCGAAGGGAACACCTGGAAACTCATGGGCGAAAACGAGCTCCCGTACTTCAAGGCCGTGTTCTACAACAACAATAACTACTACCTGAGAGGCTCTGTCCCAAGCATCGCAGTCGCAGGCAACGGAGGCGTGTACATCTCGATGCTCGCCTGGGAAAACGCGGGCGGCAGCGGTAAGAACTTCGGGCCCATCGTCATGAAGTACGTGGCAGATTCCTGGACGGTTCACTAGAAACATTTAAATATCGGAGATTTTAATGAATATCGAAATTGCAGCGATTTGTGATGCGGCCACCGCGAACGGCATTGGCGGAAGGCTCAATATACTGGGCGCATTCGACAGGGTGTTCCCCGCAAAGTTCCCCTTCGTGATACCGCAGTGCGCGGCGGCCTTCCGCATCCGCTACCAGCGTGCCGAAACAGGCACGCACAAATTGGCGCTCTCCATCGAAGATGTTTGCGGGCACCCCATCGTGCCGGTAATGGAATCGAACATTCCCTTCGAGCCGGTCGCCACCGGGCTCGATACCGCGGCAATCAACCTGGTGCTCAACATGCAGCGCCTGCAGATTACCCGCCCCGACAAGTACATCGTGCGGCTCATCGTCGACGACGAGGAACTCATATTCCTGCCGCTCTACATTCTCGAGGACCCGCGCGCAAAGCAGGCCAACCCGCCCGCCGATGGCGAGGTAAGGAACTAGGCAGGCGATGCTCCCGCAAATCCGTTCACGGCTAGCGGCATTTTCCCTGATGGCGGGGGCGTTCACGCTCCTTGCCTGCAGCAGTATAAACGACAGCTGGGAGGTGAAGGGCGGAGGCTACATTAAGTATAAAGTAAATGACGGCGAGAGCCACACCATCGAGCTCGGTCCGGACGATGTGGAAATACCCTTTATCCGAAACAGCCACCATTACCTGTACGTAAAGACGCAACTCGAGGAAAGCAGTCGCGGGGACCAGATTGCCTTCATGGTGAACAACCCCAAGTTGGGCAACAACGCTCCCGTGCAGGAATATTCGTGGTTTAGCATGGAATTTTCCGAGCAGGGGCGCATTTTCGCCGAAAACAGCACCGTGCACATTGACCAGAAGGACGATTCCACCTGGACCGCCGACCTGGAACTCTACACAGCGGACTGCCGGAACGGTCACTGCATCGACACGCTCCCCAAGTTGAAAATCACCGGCCGATTCCGCTACTGGATACCCGAAGAATACCGCTAGACCCCCGAAAAAGGGGTAAAATCGCCCCTTGACAAAACGGGTACAAGTTTCTACTATTGGGCTACCTTAATGGTCGATTAGCTCAGTTGGTTAGAGCGCCACCTTGACATGGTGGAGGTCACAGATTCGAGTTCTGTATCGACCACTGCAAAAGACCCTGCAAAGCAGGGTCTTTTTTTATAGTGAAGTTAAGATCTGCGCGGATTATTTGCGTGGGCACCTGCGGTACGTTTACGACTAGGGAGGGCTTCGCCCTCCCTAATCTCAAAAAAAAAGAAACCGCTCGGAGAGCGGTCCCTTGAATTGCTTTTAAGGCAAACTAAGATTACTTCTTAGCCTTGCTCTTGGCAGCGTCAGCCTTGAGAGCAGCACCGGCCTTGAAGCCGACGGTCTTGGAGGCCTTGATCTTGATGGTGGCGCCAGTCTGCGGGTTGCGGCCGGTACGGGCAGCGCGAGCCTTGACAGCGAAAGTGCCGAAGCCGATCAGCTGGACGTTGCCGTCCTTCTTGATGCCAGCGGCGATGCCGTCGAGCACAGCGTCGAGAGCGCGAGCAGCAGCAGCCTTGGATTCAATACCAGCTTCCTTGTTGGCGAGGATGGCGTCGATGAGTTCTTGTTTGTTCATTTTTTAACTCCTTGAGTTGTTGAGATTAATTGTATGGTGATATTATACCTTTTTTTTAAGCATGTGGAATACTTTTTTTAAAAAAAGTGTCTTTTTCTGAGCCCTTTAAAATCAAGCCTCGGGCGGTGGTCCGACCTCCGTAGACTCCGCTTCGGCAGCGTGTTCGTGGAACCTCTTGAGGTACACCAGGCATATGCAGGTGAAGGGTATGGCAACAAGTAAACCTAAGAAGCCCAACAACTTACCCCATATAGAAAGCGACAGGAGAATGCCCACCGGAGGCAGGTCCATGGAGCCTCCGACAATGCGCGGCACAAGGAAAAAATCCTGGATAACCTGCACCACCAGGTAAATGGAGCAGATGATGAGCGCAACTTCCCAGAACGGCAGTCCGGTGTTGAGAGCGTGGACGACCGCCAGTAGTAGTGCGAGCGGGATGGTCGTGAGCTGCATGTACGGTATCATGTTGAGTGCTCCGGAGAAAAGCCCGAATGCGACCCCCATAGGCAGTCCCATCACGCCAAAGCCAATGGCGTAAAGGATTCCGACGATAAGTGCAACCAGCGCCTGAGCTCGGAAGTAGTTACCCATGAATTTGTCTGTATCCATTGCAAACAAACTAGCCTTACGGCGGAAACGCACCGGGAACGCATTCAGGATGCCGTTACGAATCTTGTGCATGTCGAGCATGATGAACACGAGATACATGAATATAATCGCAGCACTCGAGAACCACACGGCAACCGTACCCGTGTACGAGAGCACGCCCCACGCGCCGGGCAACACCTTCGAGGCGATATTCTGCACTTCGCTCCAGAAATCCATGTGCTGCATGGCGGCTGCTAGTTTGTCCCAAGAAACCATCTCGCGGACCGTTTCCCACAGGTTGGCGGGCAGGAACTCGTTCAGTCGCGAAGACCATTCAGAGTCGGTGAACATCCTTGCAATCAAAACGCCAAGCGTCTGGACTTCGTGCACGATTTGTGGAATAAACAACTTGCCTACGCCGAAAAGTATCAAAGCAAACGCAAGCAGCACGATAATAACGGCAATCACGCGCTTTTTTACCAGCGTCTGCAGCTTGTTCACAATCGGGTCGACAATGTAGGCGATAAGGAACGCGGCAAAGAACGGGAACAGCACTCCGCGCAGGTAGTACACGAGCGCAAGCGAAATCCCGAGGCCGACCGTCCACAATATAAACCGCATAACGCGATCGAGCGTCCAGTGCTTAGACATCTTTCCTCCCGTTTTTCGCGGGGCGTCCAATCACCCCGAAAAATTTCAGTTCAAGAACCACGAATACGGCAACCATCAGGGCAAGCACAATAAACATGGCACGTTCAAAATTCCGGTCGATTCCCCACGCACGAACCGACTTCACCTCGATTTCGTCGGGAATCCCGCGCATTACCCCGTCGCCGTTCACCACCTCGAGCGAAAGCGCGCGGTGCAGGTACGTGCGACCGTCATCCTCTTCCATGCCCATGGCCGAAATCCACCACACGGCGGTCCTGAACTTGTTTATTGCAAAGCGCTCGCTGGTAAATGAACGCGAAGCCGGGACGCTCATGACCACAGGGCGCAAGGTTTCGCGGAAGCCTTCCTTAGTATATACCGGGTCGTCCGTCAGGATACGCACCGTAACGGAACGCATATACTTTGTAGCGAACACGACTTCCATGGAATCGAACCGCGAAAAGTCGAAATGCCCTACGGGGCGGCTGTTCACCGAATTGAGGTTGAACCCGACACCCACCGCCGGGTACGCGACACCCGAGCGCACGTTAATGTTTACGCCGAGCAGCGAATCGCCCGCAACCACATCGCAGGTGGAGGTGCCGCCGAAGGCGGAATCGTCAAGCGGATAGAGCGGATACGCTCCATAGGGGAAGAACGTGCACCCCATCTGCCGGAATGCGCCGAACGCCCACGCCCACACGCCGAGCGCTACCAGAAAAACAGCAAGTAAGACAACCTTACTTCTTAGATTCATCGTTCCCCGTCTTGTGGCGAAGCCCCACGGCAGCAATAGTCAGCAAGATAAACGAGACAAGCACTATGCCGAAATACAGGTTGCTTATCCCCCAGAAAGAAACTTCATATAACTTAAGCGTAAACTTTTTCCCGCGGGGGTGATTCCAGCCCGGCACAATCTCGACGCGCGCGACCTTTTCCTGGTGGCGCTTGTTGTATTCCTTCGACACCTGGGCGGTCTCGTACCAGAAATCGGGCGTATAGAATTCTTCCATCGGGACGGCCACGCGCTGCCTGCCCTCCTTCACGGGAACTTCCTTCAGCAAAAGCTTGAACGTCGCGGGCTTCTCGATGTCGGTCACGTCCGGGTCGAACGTCCACACCTTCACGATGACTTCGCTTATGCCCCGGGCCTCCACGTCCACGAAAACGGTATCCACGAAGGTCCAGTTCCGGTAATCCTTTTTACCCTGCGGGTCAAGGTTCCACAGGAGCCCGCACCACGCGAACTTCACGGAGTCGGCCCCGAGCATGCACGAGAATTCGGCTTCACCGCCATTCACACTGAGGCTCGCTTCCGATGCCCCTCCATCGGAGCGGTCGTCATAACCATCGAGCGTTACGCCTTCGGGCACGGGCAACAGGTCTTCCTTGAACGAACGATCAGGGAGCAATGCGTAGGCGACAAGTATCGCAATAGCGATAAGCGCTAGAACCGCGTATGTCTTTTTCATCTTATTCGAATATCTTCTTCAGGTGGAGGTTGTACTGTATCTCGTCCAAGGGGTCGACCTCGGGCATTTTTTCTCCAAACCACTTGTTTACCAGCGCATCGATTGCACGGATAAAGAAGAAATGATGCTTCCCGCTGCTCGGTTTCTGGAATGGCGAATCCAGCGTACGCTTCAGAATCGCAAGCATCTGCGAGGGCGGCAGGTGGAACATCTTGCAACAGGTCGTCACCTTGCCGGGAATCCCGTAGTCGGGAATATTGCCGTCCACAAGAGGCTCGCCGTGGTCTATGCAGCAGGCCCCAGCCATGTCGGGATCGGGCGCGTTTTTTGCCTTGAGGGCATTATACCACATCTCGCGGGAACGGTCGGGAATGTCGCCACGCAGCGCCATCGTCTGGTCGCACGGGAAAAACGTCGAGAAGCACTTGGGGCAAATGCGCAGGTCCAGATGGCCTATCTTCGACGCCACCACCTCTGTTTTGCAAAACGGACAATTACTCATGTAAGGGAATATAGCAAATATGTAGCATAACCGCCCGCAACTAATATTTATATTTATCGTATGCGTTACGGTGACATTTCTACATTCCAGAGTGGCGTTGCCATCCCCCTGTTTAGCCTTCGCAGCAAGTCCGGGGTCGGCATCGGCGAATATCTAGACCTTATCCCGTTTGCCAAGTGGTGCAAACTGTGCGATTTCAACATTATCCAGCTTTTGCCGGTAAACGATACCGGAGCGGAGGCAAGCCCCTACAGCGCACGCAGCGCGTTCGCCCTGAACCCCGTGTTCATCAACATACAGGCGGTGAGCGGCTCCAGCGAGTTCGAAGACGAAATCGAGCAGGCGAAAGACGAATTCGACAACCAGGAACGGATAGACTACTACAAGATTTCTACCTGGAAGCGCAACATCCTCAAGAAGATTTTCAACAACCGCTACGACCAGCTGAAAAAGGACAAGGAACTCCAGAAGTGGATTGACGCGAACGCCTGGGCAAAGGGGTACTGCGCGTATGCCATGCTCAAGGCGCAGAACGGAGAATCGAGCTGGAAGGACTGGAAAAAATACCAGAACCCGACCGCCGAAGACATCGAGAAACTCTGGAGCAAGAACCAGAAAGAGATGCTCTACCAGGCATGGATGCAGTTTATCGCCGAAATGCAGTTTACCGCCGCGGTAAACGAAATCTCGAAGCTCGGCATCCACGTGAAGGGCGACATTCCTATCCTCATCAACGAGGACAGCGCCGACGTGTGGGCCAACCGCAACTACTTCTCGCTCGACGACCGCGCGGGCGCACCTCCCGACATGTTCAGCTACAGCGGGCAGAACTGGGGATTCCCCACCTACCGCTGGGACGTGCTCGAGAAGGACGGATTCCGCTGGTGGAAGGACCGCCTCGCACAGGCAAGCAAGTTCTACCATGCCTACCGCATTGACCACGTGCTCGGTTTCTTCCGCATCTGGTCAATCCCGCAGCGCGAAGTTACAGGCATCCTCGGCAGGTTCAACCCGTGCATCCCGCTTACCTGGGATCTGCTCCACAGCGCGGGCTTCAGCCGCGAGACCCTCGAATACCTGCGCCGCCCGAACTACTCCGTAGACCAGCTGCGCGAATTCCTGGGCGACGAGACCGAGAACCTCATTTCCGTGTACTTCGAGAACCTCCCGAACGAGGCGACCCGCTTCGTGTTCAAGCCCGAGTTCTACAGCGAGCGCGCCATTACCAGCCTCGACGAACCGCAGAGCGTGAAGGATGCGCTTCTGAAGGTCTACTGGAACCGCATATTTATCCCGGCGGGCGACGAGAACACGTTCTACCCGTTCTGGTACTGGTACAACCAGCCCGTGCTCGCCACGCTCCCGCAGAACGAGCAGGAAACCCTCAAGCGCCTCATTCACGAGAACGAAGCCGCGCAGGAAGGCCTGTGGGAACAGAACGCCACCAAGCTGCTCTCCGTACTCGCGAACGAGACCGACATGCTCGTATGCGCCGAAGACCTCGGTGCCGTACCGCACTGCGTTCCGGTGGTGCTCAAGAAGCTCAATATTCTTTCGCTGCGTATTGAACGCTGGGCCCGCAACTGGGATGCACCGTACAGCCCGTACTACGACATGGCGGAATACCCGCGACTCTCCGTGTGCACCACGAGCTGCCACGATACCTCGAGCCTGCGCGGGCTCTGGACGGAGCCCGATTTTGACCGTGACCTCTACTGGTCGCACGCGCAGCTTTCCGGCACCGCGCCCGAAACGCTCACGCCTCCGGTGGTCCGCGACATCCTCGCGCACGTGTTCTCCACGAACAGCCTGTTCTGCATTTTGCCCGTACAGGACTACTTCGCGCTTTCCTCGACACTTTCCGAAGTGCCCGCCGAAGAGGAACGCGTGAACATCCCGGGTACCGTTGGCGGCAAGAACTGGACGTACAGGATTCCCGTAACCGTCGAGGAACTCGAGTCGAACAACTCGCTCAATTCCGAAATCCGCAAGCTGGTCGACACCCGCAGGCGCCGCCCCATGTGGAAAATCTAATCCCGCGCCGCCCATGAACGTTCCTGCCTGGGTCAAAGACGCTATCTTCTATCAGATTTTCCCTGATAGGTTCTGTCGTAGCCCCAAATACAGTGCCGTAGGCAAGTTCGTGCAATGGGACAGCAAGCCCACACGCACGAACATGTTCGGCGGGAACCTCGCGGGCATTACCGACAAACTAAAGTACATCGCAGATCTCGGCGCGACGGCGATTTACCTGTGCCCGATTTTCAAGAGCAATTCCAACCACCGCTACCATACGGTGGACTACTTTGAGATAGACCCGGTCCTCGGCACGCTCAAGGATTTCGACAACCTTGTAAAGAAGGCGCACGCCCTCGGGCTCCGTGTCATCCTGGACGGAGTGTTCAACCATTGCTCCCGCGGGTTCTTCCAGTTCAACAGCCTCATGGAACTCGGGGAAGACTCCCCCTACGTCGACTGGTTCCACGTGCACAGCTGGCCCATACACGCCTACTCGGGCAAGCCGAATTACGAATGCTGGTGGAACTACCCCGCCCTCCCGAAATTCAATACGGACTGCGCGGACGTGCGCGAATACCTGTTCAGCGTCGCCGAATACTGGACAAAGCGCGGCATAGACGGCTGGCGGCTCGACGTACCGAACGAAATCGACGACGATAGTTTTTGGCAGGAATTCCGCAGGCGCGTGAAGGCGATAAACCCAGAGGCCTACATCGTGGGCGAAATCTGGGACAATCCCGAGCGCTGGCTCAAAGGCGACCAGTTCGACGGCGTCATGAACTACCCGTTCCGCAAGGCGGTAATGCAGTACCTCTTCGACGAGAATCCCATTTCCACAGGGGAATTCTGCGAGAAGGTGCGCAGCGCGTTCCCCGAGAACCGCTTCGGTACCCCGATGAACCTGCTCGGGAGCCACGACACCACCCGCATCGCATCGCAACCCCGCACGAGCCCCGAACGCATTAGGCTCGCGCTCGCCCTGCTGTTCTTTATGCCCGGAGCCCCCTGCATCTACTACGGCGACGAAATCGGCATGGAAGGCGGCAAGGACCCCGACTGCAGGCGAGCATTCCCGTGGGACCAGCTGAAGGCCCGCAAGGCGCTGCCCATCTACAAGTTTATCCGCGAGCTCACCCGCATGCGCCGCGAAAACCCCGTACTCCGCGACGGGAAGGTGCAAATCGAGAGCGACAAGGCGGGCTTTACCGTCACGCGCACCCTCGGCAAAAAGAAGATGGCGCTAGCCGTAACGCTCACCGGGAGCGAGCCCAAATTTAAGATAAAGTAATATTAGCATTGAGGAATAGGAGTATGACAATCAACAAACAATCTCTTGCCGGCATCCTGCTTTTGACCATGGCATTTGCACTTGCCGCCTGCGGCGACGACGACAGCAGTTTCGCCCCGCGTGACGAGGAGTCGTCTAGTAGCAGTTCCGCGCAGTCGTCATCCTCGGCTCCGGTCGAGGATCTGTCGAGTAGCAGCGTGCGCTCGTCATCCTCGGCTCCGGTCGAGGATCTATCCAGCAGCTCCGTCAAGTCCTCTTCCAGCGTTGCGTCTAGTAGTTCTGCGAAATCTTCGTCTAGTGCAAAGTCTAGTTCGTCTTTTGTACTTGATACTGCGAGACTTTGTACTCCAGGATATGCTTATTGCAATCGGTCTCTTGGTGCTGATAGTTTACAAGCGGGCGCCTATAGAAAGTTTACGGACAGAAGAAACGGACGCTCTTACTTTTATTTGACCATCAATGGAACAAATAAGGACGGTGAAGCCGCTTCTGTAACGGTAATGGTGGAAAATCTGAACATCGGGGAAATGGTCTCTGGAGACAAGGACCAATCAAATGACTCCAAGATTGAACGCTATTGCTATGAAAATGATGAATCAAATTGTGAGGAATATGGTGGCCTCTACCAGTGGGCGGAGGCGATGCAACTGCCGAGCGAATGCAACACCAAGAGCTGCGTTGACCAGATTAAGCCGAACCACCGGGGAATCTGCCCGGAAGGCTGGCGTTTGCTGACTTACGATGATTTTTACATTGTAGTTCATGCAGATGGAAATAGGCATGGGGTTGAGGATGTGCGTGCCATGGGATTTGGCGGGTACAACTATAGCGGATACAGCTTGATTGGGGCTGGATACAATTGGGGTTATAAGTTTACAAGTGTAGAAGAATCTACATATTGGTTTTATCCAGAAGAGTCGTTTGATTATCCTGATGAGGGCGCTTTCGCTGGATCTCAAGGAAAGTCCTCTGCGGGATTTTCTATGGAAAATCAGTATAAAACTTATGGTTTCTCTGTTCGTTGCGTGATGGTTGAATAACCGTTAATCTAAACAAAATTTTTAACAAATAAACAAGGCTGTCTTGAACAGCCCATTGGGGTTCGTATGTCCAAAAAGGTCAACAAGAAAAAAAACACTCGTAACAACTACAAAATCGAATCGCTTGAACCGCGCCTGATGATGGATGCCTAGAAACATCTCCTTGCAGTTTAATAAGATACCCGCGGTTCGCGAAGGCCGCAGTGATTAACAATCACAAGGCTTTCGCAGCGCCTGATTCTTGCATGTTCCTGCAATAAGCGGTCCCGTTCCAAAAACACACTCGTGTTTTTTTGCGGAGAGAGGGCGTTTTGCAAAGCAAACAATGGAACGAAGTGATTTTGTTTGCGTGCGAAATGCCCCTCGAAGCAAACAATATTCACTTACGGGGGGTTGCAGAACCCCCGTGCGTTCGGCCATAGCCAATTGCACAAGTGCATTGGCTGCGGCACTCACTTCTGGGGGTTTTAGGGGGTGGAACCCCTTAGGCGAGGGGGCACTGGAAGACGACTTGGACGCGTTGAAAAGATCCCCGCCTGCGCGGGGATGACGAGAAGGGTCGCGGGGATGACGAGATGGGTCCCGGGGATGACGAGAAGGGTCGCGGGGGAGGCCTCCCCCCCCCCCTTTTACTCTATAATAGCATACTTTTCTAAGTTCTAAGTTCTAAGTTCTGCCTACTATTTTTCTACATTTGACCCGCAACTAAATGCGTATTAATGCCTTATTAAGGGATTACAGATGAACAAACATAAATTCGGCATGCGAGAATTCTTCATTCTCCTCGTCATTGCACTCTCGGCCTACACGGTTTGGCCCTCTATTCAGGTTCACTCCAAGAAGGGTGACGAAAAGAAGGCCTTCCTCAAGGAAAATCCGAAACTTTCTTCCAGGTCCATCAATTTCGGCCTCGACCTCGCCGGCGGTACGAGCATTACGCTCCAGATCGACAAGTCCGGTCTCAAGGAAGACGACGATATCCAGGACATCCAGAAGCAGTCCCTCGAAATCATCCGTAACCGCGTTGACCAGTACGGTCTTTCCGAACCGCAGATTTCGCCCTCCGGCGACGACCGTATTTTGGTCGAACTTGCCGGCGTAGACGATTCTACCGCAAAGGCCCTCGTGGGTTCCACCGCAAAGCTTGAATTCAAGATTCTCGCCGAGGCGGAAAAGTTCAATACGGTAACGACGCTCCTGAACCAGTACCTGACCCGCCAGACCACCGACGTGGCCAGCGATTCTACGGTTGCCGACTCCGCCGCCGCGGATTCTACGGTCGCCAAGGTCGATTCTGCCAAGGATACCGCCAAGGCCCTCTCCGACGAAGAACTGCTCGGCGGTTCCGTCCAGACGGCAAAGGCTGAAGATTCCACCGTTTCTGACTCCGCCGCCGAAACCGTACCGGCATCCGAGGTCGGCAAGGCTTTCAGCGATTACTACCTCCAGTTCGGCAACGGCGGGTTCATCGCCGAAGAGAACATCGAGAAGGTCAAGAAGATTCTTGAACTCGAAGGCGTCAAGAAGCTCATCCCGCGTGACGTCGCCTTTGCCTTCGGTAGCGGCCTCGAAAAGATTAACCGCGATTCCCCGGTCAAGGCCAAGCGCCTCTACCTCCTCAAGCGTCGTGCAGAAATGGGTGGCGACGACATCGTCGATGCCCGCCCGGAACGTGTTGCTGACGGTGTGAGCGCCGGTGAAGTTGCCGTCAAGCTCCGCTTCGGCGGCATCGGCCCCAAGAAGTTCTCCGCCGTTACGGCCGCGAACATCAACAAGCAGATGGCCATCGTGCTCGACAACCAGGTCATTAGCGCCCCGGTCATCAGGGATCGCATCCCGAACGGCGACGCCCAGATTACCGGCCTCGACGACATGGCCGAAGCCAACCGCCTCGCCGTCGTGCTCCGCGCGGGTGCCCTCAAGGCCCCGATGAAGATTATCGAAAGCCGCAGCGTGGGTGCCACCCTCGGTGAAGAGAACATCTCCCAGGGCTTCGGTTCCGGCGCTATCGGTCTCATCATCTGCTTGCTCTTCATGGTGGCCTACTACCGCCTGGGCGGCCTTATCGCAAGCCTCGGTATGATTATCAACACGCTCGTGACCGCCGCCGTGATGTCGCTCTTCAACGCGACCCTCACGCTCCCCGGTATCGCAGGCTTCATCCTCGTCGTGGGTATGTCTCTCGACGCGAACGTGATTATCTACGAACGCATCCGTGAAGAACTCAAGAACGGCCTTACCGCCCGCGCTGCCGTGGCGAAGGGTTACGAACGTGCATTTACCGCGATTCTCGACTCCAACCTCACCACCGTGCTTACCGGCCTTATCCTCTACAAGATTGGTACCGGCTCCGTGAAGGGTTTCGGTCTTACGCTTACTATCGGTATCCTCACCTCGCTCTTCTGCGCCATCACCGTGACCCGTGCAGTGCTCGACTGGAAACTCGCCAAGCGCGACGCCACCACGCTCTCCATCGGTAACGGCATCAAGGCCATCAACGAGGCGAACCTCCAGATTATCCCGCACCGCAAGCGTTTCGGCCTCATTTCGACCATTCTCATCATCGCTTCCATCGCATGCATCGCCATCAAGGGATTCGACTTCAGCATCGACTTCACCGGCGGCCAGGTCTACACCATCCAGTACCAGGACAACGCCAAGCACGAGACCGACCTGAACAAGGCCCTCTCCGCGGCAGGCATCTCCGGCACGAAGGTCCGTTCTCTGGGCGGTACTTCCGCGAACTCCTACCAGGTGAGCCTCCGTACCGACGACGCTAACTTCGAAACCACCATGGCCAAGGCCTTCGAGGCCGCCGGCCAGAAGTGCGAAATCGTTGCCAAGGACACCGTGGGTCCGACCATCGGTGCAGAACTCCGCTTCAACGCTATCTTGTCCGTAATCCTCGCCTGGCTCGGAATCCTGCTCTACGTGTGGTTCCGTTTCGGCAAGTTCGGTCTTGGCTTCGGCGTGGCCGCAGTGCTCGGCCTCGTGCACGATACCATCATCACGCTCGGCTTCATCTCGGCATTCAGCCTCTCCTTCGACGGCGCCCTCATCGCATCGCTCCTGACAATGATTGGTTACTCCGTGAACGATACCATCGTGAACTTCGACCGTATCCGTGAAAACACGAGCGTCTACGGTTCCGCGAACTTCGGCGAAACCATCAACCGCTCCTTGAACCAGTGCTTCAGCCGTACCATGGTGACCTCCCTCACGACTTTGTTCGTGTGCGTGATCCTCGCCGTGATGGGCGGTTCCTCCATCCGCGACTTCGGCCTCGTGCAGTGCTTCGGTATCCTCATCGGTACCTACTCCTCCGTGTGCATCTGCTCTCCGATTGTTCTGTGGTGGTCCAACCGCTTCAAGAAGGGCGTGTAATACCCGATTGTCATCCTCGCGACCTGTGGTGAGCGTAGTCGAACCAAGGCGAGGATCTAAAAAACCTCGGCACCATGCCGGGGCTTTTTTCTTTATTACAAAACTTGCGGTTTCCGCGAGTTTTTTCTATATTGGCGTGCGTTCGATCAAAGGGGGCGGTATGCTCAAGTATTACAAAATCGAATCGGGCCGCATTGTTGGCGCCCCGAACGAAGATGCGGCTGACATCGTCATCATGGGCTCCCTCAGCCAGGAACAGCGCAGCGTCCTGGTCAAGGAATACGAGATAACCGAGCATACCATCGCCTCCGCATTCGACTCCGACGAGCTTTCCCGTATCGAGTACGACGACGACTTCACGACCATCGTGTTCAAGAAGCCGAAGAACTATTCCGCCGAGGACAACTTTCAGTTCCGCGTGGAATCCTTCGGCATATTCATCTTCAAGGACTGGGTGCTGCTCCTTACCGACAGCGACATCCCCGTGATGGACGAACGCCGCTTCTCGAAAATCGACAGCCTCAACACGTTCGTGCTCCGCGTACTGAGTTTCGCGATATCTCACTTTAACGAACACCTGCGCATTATCAACCGCATCAACGACGATTTGGAACTGCGCCTCAACACCTCGATGGAAAACAAGTACCTGCTCAGCATGTTCAGCCTGAACAAGGGCTTGATTTACTACGTGAGCGCACTCAACAGCAACGACACGCTCCTGAAGAAACTCCAGATGGGCAGGAGCCTCAACTGGACCGAAGCCGAACGTGAGCTGCTCGAAGATATCCAGATTGAGAACGGCCAGAGCCTGCAGCAGGCAAACATCTACGCAAACATCTTGACATCCATGATGGATGCGCGCGCAAGCGTCATCAACAACAACGTGAACCAGCTGATGAAGAACTTGACCATCGTGACGATCTCGATATCGCTCCCGACGTTCTTCGCTAGTTTGTTCGGAATGAACGTGAAGTTGCCCTTCGGCATGAACGGCGACGCGCTCACCGGCTCGGGCATAGCCTTCTGGGGCATCATCGCCGTCTGTATCCTTTCTGTGATTGTGTTCCTCGCCTTCTGGATGCGCAGAAAATAATGTGAAATGTGGAATGTGTAATGTGAAATGAACAATCTCTCATTTCACACTTCACATCAAGCGCGCCTTATCTACAATGTTTCACTAATTGCGCCGCAGGCGCTTAGTTCCCGCGGTCGCTCATGCTCGAAAACATGGCGACAATCTCGTCGGTAAAGTTGTTCTTCGGGAACTTGTCCGCAATCTGCAACGCCTGCTCCAGGTGTTCCTGGGCTTCGGCCTTCGCCTTCTCGAAACTCTTCTTCGCGTTCAGGCATGCAATTATCTCGCCCGCGACATCGTCTGTCGCGACACGCTTGATAAGCGATTCCATCTCGGCACGTTCTTCCGCACTGCAGTCCTCGAAGTAGTACAGCAGCGGGAGCGTTATGAGCCCGTTGGAGAGGTCGGTGAACTTCGCCTTGTCCAGGTTCTTCGAGCCGAACCCGTAATCGAGCAGGTCGTCGATAATCTGGAACGCAAGCCCGAAGTGCGCGCCCATCCTGGCACAGTCATCCACGAGCGGCTTGTCGAAACCCGCCATGATGCCGCCGATGCGTGCCGCAGCCTCGATGAGCGCGGCAGTCTTGCGGTCAATAATCTCGTTGTACATCCCGCGCGAAAGCGTCATCTCGCCACAGTGGTCGAGTTCCATGATTTCGCCCACGATAAGCTTGTCGGCAGCATCGGAGATGATTACCGGAATGTTCCTCGCCTCTTCGTCAATCACGCAGCGCATGGACTGCGAAAGCACGTAGTCGCCCACCAGCACGGCAATCTGCGTACCCCATTCCTTGTGGGCGGTAATCTGCCCGCGGCGGAGTTCCGTACCGTCAATGATATCGTCGTGTACGAGGCTTGCAAGGTGCAGGAGTTCCACGCTCGCGCAGGCATGGGCCACGCGGGCCTTGTCGGGCGCATTTGCCCCGCAGTTCGCGATAAGGCACAGGAGCGTCGAGCGTATGCGCTTGCCCTTGCGGCCAAACAGCGAAACCAGCCTATCAGATATACCCGCGGGGGCGTTCTCGGCCACCTGCATAATCACCTGTTCGGTCATGGCGAGCTGGTCCTTCACCAGTTCGCGGGCCTGGCCCAGCACTACCTGAAAATCGGCTTTCGACGGGCTCATCTCGCTAGACATCCAGGTCGTTCAACACCTTGTAGGCGTTGCTTTCGATGAACTTGCGGCGCGGTTCCACGTCTTCGCCCATGAGCATGCTGAAAATCTGGTCGGCGAGCACGGCATCTTCCACGTAGCACTGCTTGAGGAAGCGGCTCTTCGGGTCCATGGTCGTGTCGTTCAGCTGCTCGGCAGACATTTCGCCAAGGCCCTTGAATCGCGTGATGGTCACGTTCTTCTTGTCCTCGACTTCGGCCATCGCCTTGTCCTTCTCGTTCTCGTCGAACAGGTAGCGGTCCTTCGTGCCCACCTTCAGTTTGAACAGCGGGGGCATTGCAAGGAATATGTGGCCTGCATCGATAAGCGGGCGCATGTAGCGGAAGAAGAACGTGAGGAGGAGCGTCTGGATGTGAGAGCCGTCCACATCGGCATCGGTCATGATGATAATCTTGTCGTAGCGGAGCTTTTCAATCTTGAACTCCGTACCGATACCCGTACCGATGGCGTTCACCAGGTTCTGGATTTCCTCGGTATCGAGCACGCGGTGGAGGCTTGCCTTTTCCACGTTCAGAATCTTACCGCGCAGCGGGAGAATAGCCTGGAATTCGCGGTTGCGTCCGCTCTTCGCGGAACCGCCTGCAGAGTCACCCTCGACAATAAACAGTTCGCATTCCTTCGGGTCGCGGCTACTGCAGTCCGCGAGCTTGCCGGGAAGGCCGCCGCTTTCAAGAACGTTCTTGCGGCGTGCGAGATTGCGTGCACGGTGCGCCGCCTCGCGGGCCAGAGCCGCGTTGTACACCTTGTCGAGAATCACCTTGATGGCGGCCGGGTTCTCCTGGAAGAATTCCTCGAGCTTTGCGCCGAACGCGCTATTCACGTAGCTTGCAATTTCGGAGTTGCCGAGCTTGCGCTTGGTCTGGCCTTCGAACTGCGGCTGCGAAACCTTGATGGCGATAACCGCAGTAAGGCCTTCGCGAATGTCGTCGCTCGTAATCTGCGCATCCTTCTTGCCCTTGGGCATCTCCGCCGCGAACTTGTTGATGACGCGGGTAAGTGCCGTCTTGAAGCCCGTAACGTGCGTACCGCCGTCGTAGGTGTTCACGTTGTTCACGAAGCTGAAGAAGTTTTCCTGGTAGCCGTCGTTGTACCACATGGCGACTTCGAGCGGGTACTGGCCATCAGGGAGCACCAGGTGGATAGGCTCGTTAAAGAGCGGAGTGCGGTGTTCGTCCACGTAGCGCACGAACTCGGAAACGCCACCCGGGTAGCAGAACGTCTCGGAGCGTTGGTTCTCGGAGTCGCGCTCGTCGGTAAGCGTGAGCCTGAGCCCGCTCATGAGGAACGCAAGTTCGCGGAAGCGCGTAGCCAGCGTGTCGTACACGTAGACGGTCTCGGTAAAAATCGTATCGTCGGGGTAGAACTCGACACTCGTGCCGGTCGTGCCGTCGCTCTCGCCGATATCCACCTGCGGGCCGCAGGGAATACCCTTCGAGAATTCCTGGCGCACCACGCGGCCGTTGCGACGCACCGTCACGATAAGCTTGTTCGAAAGTGCGTTCACGCAGCTCACGCCCACGCCGTGCAGGCCGGCAGAAACCTTGTAAGAATTGCTGTCGAACTTGCCGCCCGCATGGAGCTTGGTCATCACCACCTCGATGGTGCCCACGTGTTCCTTCGGGTGAATGTCGGTCGGGATGCCGCGCCCGTTATCGGTCACGCGGATGCCGTTACCCGGCAAAATGGAAATTTCAATGTGGTTGCAGAATCCGGCCAGAGCCTCGTCCACGGAGTTGTCGACGACTTCCCATACCAGATGGTGAAGCCCGCGGATGTCGGTCGAGCCGATGTACATGGCGGGGCGGACACGTACCGCCTCCAAGCCCTCAAGAACGGTAATGCTCGAACCGCTGTAATCTTCCTCGGCCTTCTTCAATTCTTCAGATTCTTCTGCCATATTTCCTCTAAAAACATTTCACAGGAGCGAGCCTCGGGAGCCGGTTCAAACGAAGCGAATCGCCTTAACCACAGGCTTTCCGAGCAGCGCATTGCACCTGTCAATAATAGCATTTTTTTGCATGAAAAGTTCGCTTTTCCAGGCCGCAGAAGCCGCTTTCAGCACAAGCGTATGCTTGTCCAATTTCACGGGTTGCACGTGCGCGCAAACAGCCTTCCCGACCACTTCCTCAAAGCGGTCCGAAAGGGTCTTGAAGTCCATACTTTCGGAGACATGCGCCTTGTCGAGAACCTTCGCAATGAGCACGCTGATATCGACAGCGCCCTCTCCCGTCACACCCTTTTTTCTACGGACAAACGGTGGCATTTGACCTACACGAGCAACAGCTTAGAAAGCGTGAAACCGCCGATGAGGATGCTTGTCATGCCGGCCACCACGGTGGCCTTGGTGCTCTTGCCCACGCCCTCGGCACCGCTATGGGTGAAGAACCCGAAAAAGCATGCGTAGCTTGCAATAAAGTAGCCGTAGAGTGTAGCCTTGATAAGGCCCACGACAAGGTCCCAGTTGTGGTAGAACATGCGCACGCCGTAAAAGAACACCGACCACGAGACTTCCTTGTACAGGTGGGCCACCTCGTAGCCGCCGGCGATGCCGATAAAGATGCTTATCACGGTAAGCGTCGGGAGCATGATGACCGTCGCGATAAGGCGCGGCGCAAGCAGGAACTTGTAGGGGCTCAGGCCCAATACTTTATACGCATCGAGCTGTTCGGTCACCGCCATCGTGCCGAGTTCCGAACACATGGAGGCGCCAATGCGGCCAGCAAGCACCATCGCGGTAAGGATGGGGCAGAGTTCCACCATCACGGACTTGCCCACGGCCATGCCCACGAACATCATCGGGATCATGTCACCGAACTGGTAGGCAAGCTGCCACGACATGATGGCGCCCGTAGCCATCGACGCAGCAAACACCACGGGCAAGCTCGTGACGCCCACGCGATGCATCTGCTCCACGGTCGTATGGAAGTTCGTGAACGCGCCGGGAATGTTCTTGAACAGTTCCCACACGAACTTGAAGTAATTCAGCACGGTCCGCAGGAACCTACGAACAAACCTACCGAGCGCTTCCGCTATGCCGTTCAGCAATCCCACCTAAGGCCTACTTCTTCTTCTGCTTGGGCTTGTCGGCGGGGCGCTTGCCCGGGCCCGAAATGGTCTTCTTGTAGAGGCCCGTATCGGAGAGGTACTTGATGGCTTCCTTCAGCTGCTCGTCGCGCTTGAGCGAGAACGCCGTGCTCACGGAGTCGTTCACCATCGCGGTCAAGAGTTCACGCTTGATGCCGTCCTTGATGTAGTCCTTGTTCTCGTCGAACTGCGCGTCGCGCTTTGCCTCGAGGGCCTTGCGCATGTCGGCAAGCCTGTTCGCAAGCGTCGTATCCGTCACGGTCTTAGAGCTGTCGCCCATGTAGTTCTGCTCATGCACGATGCTCTTCTCGAGCTGGTCCACGCCCACGAGAGCATTGCTCTTCACCTTCACGAAGTTCGTGTCCTTCATGCAGAATTCCTTGAACTGCGTGTACAGGGAATCGGGCACCACCCAGTTCGCGTCAATCTTCACGTTGGCGGCATCGAGCGAGGGGCGCACCTTCACGGCGAACTTGAAGTACATCGCCATGCGTTCCTGCACCTGCACCACCCAGGGCATCGGGGAAAGTTCCACGTCAACGTCGGGCGTAATGCCGCCACCGCCGAACATCATGCGGCCGTTGTTCGTGTAGAACGTGTCACGCACCACGGAATCCTTCTTCACGGTATCGGCGGCTGCGCCCTCCTCTTCTTCGGAGGCGGCCTCCTCTTCTTGCAGCTTGAGGCCCTTGATGCCGTTTTCGGGCTTGTTGATGCAGCGGCCGAAGGGCAGGTAGTAGAATGCGGTAGTGAGCTTGAGGGCGTTGCCCTGGTTGTCGAGCGGGAAAATCGTCTGCACGGAGCCCTTGCCGAAGCTCGTCTTGCCGACCACGAGGGCGCGGTCCCAGTCCTGCAATGCGCCCGAGACGATTTCGGCGGCACTCGCGGAACCCTGGTTCACGAGCACGGCCATCGGCACGTCGGCGCCAAGGATGCCGTCACGGCGGGCACGGCTTTCGGTCCGCTGGGTGCGGCCGAGCGTCGATACAATCACGTTCCCCTGCTTGAGGAACAGTTCGCTAATCTCGATAGCCTGGTTCAGGAGTCCGCCCGGGTTGTAGCGCATGTCGAGGATAAGCTTCTTCATGCCCTGCTTCTTGAGCCCGCGGATGGCGTTCTCCACGTCGCTCCTGGTCTTGTCGCTGAAGGTGGCGAGCTTGATGTAGCCGATATCCTTCGAGACCATCCCGAAGTAAGGCACGGCGTGCACCACGATTTCGGCACGCGTAATCGTGAACTCCATCAGGTCGGCAACGCCTTCGCGCTCGATGGAAACGGTAACATCGGTCCCGATCTTGCCGCGCAGCTTGCTCACGGCATCGTCGAGCGAAAGGCCCTTCGTGTCCTTGCCGTCAATCTTCCTGATTCGGTCGCCCGCACGGATACCGAGCCTGAACGCCGGAGTGCCGGAAAGCGGGGAAATAACCGTGAGGATATTGTCACGCAGGCTAATCGTAATGCCCACGCCGCCGAACTTGCCCTCCATCGAGACCTTGAGGCCCTCGTAGTCCTTCGGGGTAAACACCGTCGTGTGCGGGTCGAGGATATCGCGGATGCCGTTCAGGGCGGCATCGGTCAGTTCCGTGGGGTTCACATCCTCCACGTACTTGCGGTTCACTTCAGAGAGCACCTTGTTGAGGCGGGAAACTTCATCGTAAAAATCCCCGGGAGGGGTCTTGGTATCGCCCGCGGCAAACGAGAGCGACATCGCCGACAGGGCGACCATAAAGGAATTGCGGAAAAACTTCATATTAAAATCCATATAGCGAAAAGATACAATTTCACGGCGGGCGCGAGGGCTCAAAAACGGAAAAAACCGGCCCAAACAGGCCGGTTTCAAAAAAAAGGAGAGAGAGAATGAAAAATCAGGCGGCTTCAGTCAAGATTCGGTGAATCTGGTCGTTCTTGAGCTTAGCCAAAGCGGATTCCTTGAGCTGGCGGACGCGTTCCTTGGAGAACCCGACCATCGGGGCGACTTCCTTCAGGTTGAGGTCGGCGTCCATCGAAAGCCCAAAGTAGAGCTTGACGACGTCCAGTTCCTGCTCGCTGAGATTGTCGCGGAGCACCTTCTCGAAGATGTCCTTGCGCTCGTTATCGCAGGCAACGTTGTCCGTCGCGGGAGTATCGGATGCGAGAGTATCGCCAAGGGTCATTTCGCCGGATTCGCCCACGGGAGCATCGAGCGAAGAGGCACGGTTGTCCATCATGAGCACCTTCTCGATGGCGTCGCCCTTGTACTTGGAAACCCCGGCAAGGCTTTCGGTATCGAGAACGTAGGTACCGCCCACCACCTGGCGGAACTTGCCCCCCTTCTTGTTGAAGCGGCGGAGCACGAGTTCCTTCTCGGCGCTGATGCGGACCATACGGCCCTTCTCGGCAATGGCGCGGGTGATGTTCTGGCGGACCCACCACACGGCATAGCTGATGAACTTGATTTTCTGGTTCTGGTCAAAGCGACGTGCAGCCTCCATGAGGCCCATGTTGCCCTCGCTGATGAGCTCGCACACGTCGAGCCCCTGACCCTTGTACAGATTGGCGATGTTCACCACGAAGCGGAGGTTCGACTTCACGAGCAAATCCATCGCTTCACGGCTTCCCTGCCTGATCTTCTTCAGCAGAAGCGTTTCCTGTTCCCGAGAGAGAAGCGGGTACTTGGAAATATCGTTCAGGTACTGGAAGTAGACATCCCTTTCATTCGAGCGAGCGGTTGTGTAAGCGTTGTTAGTCATGATGAACCTCGTTGTTCGTGTCCTATCTCTTTACATCTTCAAATTTACCTCCGATTCCTCTTTACTGTGTCATTATCGGGAAAGCCCTTCGCAAAAGTTAAATCGGCTTTCTGTCGTTTTTTTCTGCATTTTCGTCATGAAATTGTCACAGAGGGGGTGCAAAAAGCCCAAATTTGACTTAATTTTACCTTATGACCGTAAAAAAGACGAAAAAAGCCGTTACAAAGTTCTTCGAAACCAAGCGAGAAACGTTCGAGGAAATCCAGGAAGCCAGTTTCCAGCGCAGCGAAAAACTCCTCGTCGACGTGCTGAAGGAAAAGGTAGGGACCATCAACTACCCGTTCCCGCCTTTCGTGCCCATAGCCCTCGCCTGGATATTCATTATCCTGTTCCCGCTCGCGTTCATCCTGGACCCGTCATTCACCACCTCGCTCGACATGAGCTCCCGGAAGATTATCGGGTTCTACCTCCCGCTGCTCGCGACGGCCCTCATCTTCTTCATCAACCAAAAAGCCCTCGTACGCAGCTGCATCTTCAAGAAGCACTATGTTCGTTACTTTATCTATAACAGTTTCCTGCTTATCGCCCTGCTCCTGTTGCGCGAGGTGGCGCTATTCCTGACCGACCGTTCTGCAGGCGAAGGCATCGCGGAGTTCTTCTCGACATACTGCTTCTCCACCATCAAGGGGCACTTTAGCATCCGCACCGTCATCTCGTTCGCATTGATGGTTTCGTTTGTCTGCGTCACGAGCGTTTTCTACAACATCATCTTACGCCAGACACTCAAGGCGTTCTTGCAGCGCGAAAAGAAGAACGTGGAACTGCAGTACGAACTGGACTTCCTCAAGAACCAGCTGAGTCCGCACTTCCTCTTCAACACGCTGAACAACATATCGGCGCTCATCACCATCGACCCGAAACGTGCCGAAGAATCGATGGCGAAACTCTCGAAACTCCTGCGCGTGATGCTCTACCAGACAAGCGACGCGACCATAACCATCAAGGAAGACATCGACATCTTGCAGAAATATGCGGAACTCGAAAAACTCAGGCTCGACGAAAGCTACGACCTGAAATTCAACATAAATCTCGAAGACGAAAACTTCCAGATTGCACCGCTTATCGCCATGCCGCTTGTGGAAAACGCCATCAAGCACAGCGTAAACCCGGACGGCAAGAGTTTCGCACACATTTCGATTACCCAGACGGGGAACAAGATTACCTTCGAGACGGAGAACTCCAACTACCCGCGGAAGGCGAAATCGAACGCGGGCGGGCTCGGGCTCGCGACCTTCAAGAAGCGCCTTGACCTGCTCTACACCTTGCGATACACCTACGAAACGGGTGTTGAAGGCGACATCTACAGAGCAAAACTCGAGATAATCACCGATTAATCATTCTAGCCACGCGATTAATCGCAAATTACGACATTTTTTCTAAAAAAATTTTTGAAAGACTCCTTTACAGGAGTTTTTTGTTTATGTAGTTTTTTTGACCCAACAATGAGGCACGGCGGATTAACGCGAATAGGAAACGTTTCTGCCGGGGCTTAGGCTGTGGCCCTCGGGCCATTTACTTTATATACATCGACGATGGGAGCTATCCTATGAAGAATAGGACTCTGAAGGGCATTGCTATCGCAGGGCTGTGTATGGCTATCTGCGGGCATGCCGAAAACTGCAAGGAAACCGTACTCTACGACGGCTCCGGTGCAAACGGGCGGATGGAAGAAACCGGCCGCACGTTCCCCGAGGCGCCCGAATGGAACGCGAACTGGGGAAACCTCGACAACATGAACCCGCCCTACATCAGGCTTTCGGGCCAGAAGGGCGCGAAGGCCGATTGGACGGGAAACCTCGTGTTCGACAAGCTGCCGCTCCGCCTGAACGGCGGTTCGCTCAAGATTACGGCACGCGCGACGCAGAACGTGAAATTCGGAATCTGGCTTACCGGAAATTCCGGGAGCGGAAACGTCGCGTTCTACAACCTGCAGGCAAACAGCACGAAGGCAATCGAGGTGCCCGTGGCAAGCCTGCTCGGCGCGGGCGACGTTACCGCAAGCAAGGTGGGCATCGGGCTGTTCGGTGTACCCGCATACCAGTACACCACGCTGTTTATCGACAACGTAAAATTCACCTGCGCTGCGGGTAATGCGGGGAGCGGCTCCGGCGCCACCTCGGCGGATACCGACGGCGAAAACACCCCCTACTACTTCCGCGACGTGGTGCCGAATTCGCCCGCACGCGAATTCAGCGGTGACCCGCTGGCCGCCCCCGCAGGCGCGTACACCGCGGGCGAACGCAGCGCCCTCCGGCAAAAAACGCAAAGCCTGTTCGTACTCGGCGAGCAGGAACACCGCCAGATTGTGCGCTTCCAGGAATCGAAGGCGCTTACCGCAAAGCAGTCCCGCGACGGCTGGTACAACAGCATGTTCCTCGTGGAGCGCAACCGCCTGAAGGACAGCGTAATCGCAAGCCCCAAGAACCTCTTCCTCGAAGCAGGCGAAATCGCAGCCGCCAGCGGGAACAGGAGCATCCCGCTGCTCGTTGCCGACCTGGATTATGCCATCAAGTACTTTACCGACTCGACCCTCGTGAACTACAGGCTCCAGGATTACCACCTGCTGCTCGCCGGCCTCCCCGTTACCGAAGTGCGCTCGTCGAAGGTAAAGGTTGCCTACGACCCGTTCTTCACGGCAACTACCCGCAACACGCTCCCGAGCGTCGAGATTTGCGCCGCGGGCAAGTGCAACGCGGTACAGCCCGGCAGCGAAACCGAAATCGAATTCGCCACGGCGGGCATGCAAGAAATCACGGTAAAGATGCGTTCCGGAAACCTGAACGTAAACCAGACTCTCAAACTGGAGGTAAAGTAACATGAACAAGCTCTACCGCATCGCATCTGCAATCGCCTTCGCGCTTGCCTCCGCAGGCACCGCCAGCGCAACGCACACGGATTTTCACTTCTTTGAAAAGGCCTCCGGCAATTGCATTTCGAAGTCGCCCTCGCCCGTATTCTCGAAGTGCTACGATTCCGCTGGCGAGAAGGTTTCCACCAACACGGTCCCGATGGTGCGCTTCCGCGTCATCGACCCGGTCGTCGACGAGTCGGCCCGCTTCAAGATTGCGCTCAGCCGCCCGTTCTTCATTATCGACGGCATCCACCTGAGTACCGACGAGGCACGCACCCTCGACCAGCTGCACGAAGAGACCGAGGCGTTCGGCATTCCGGGAATCCTCACTGCACTCGGCTACACGCCCGTACTGGTTCAGTTCCAGGAGACGGTGCGCGCGCCGCTCCAGACGAACGCGACCTTCCTCGCCGACCTCTTCGGCTACCTGAACAGCAACGCGAACATTCCCTTCTTGAACAAGACCGAGGACGGATTCATCGTGCTCGGGATTAGCCAGGGCGGAATCCTCGGGCGCTACGCTTCGTACCTGTACGATTCCAGGCGCAAGCCGGGCGATGCACCCGTGCGCCTGTACGCCTCGCTCGATTCGCCCCACCAGGGTGCGGTAATGCCCCGCGGGCTCATCTCCACGCTCGACTTCTGGGCGAACAAGGCGGCCGTGCCTGCGGCAGAGGCGTTCAACGACCTCATTACCTCGCCGGGCGCGCGCGACCTGCTGCTCTACGATACCGAAGCGGGCAACGGCACCTACGAGGTAAAGACGAGCACGGACAGGTTCCTGTTCGGCGAATACCGCAAGGCGGCAAACTACAAGGGGTTCCCCGCGGTACTCATCGCGCAGGGGCAAATGAAGGGCAAGTCGCCCGAGCACGCAAAAACGTACTACAGCCTCAACAGGGCCGCAAAGAGGGGCAGCGAGCCCTGGGGCAGGGCAGAAAGCCGCATGATGGCCAGCACCTCCGAAAGCGAGGAATTCTCGCACAATCACGTGTACAAATTCCTTGACCAGAACAAGACGGCAGGCCCGAAGGGAACCGCGAGCCACGACTTTATCCAGGGCAGCACCTACCCCTTCGCGCGCACCATCTACAAGGCGCTCCGCGAAGGCATGCTGGATGCCATTCCCGACGACATGAAATTCACCATAGGCATATCCAACATCGGGTATACCATCGAGTTCGACAACGTGTGGGATGCCGACACGCTCTACCAGGCGAGCAGCACGTTTATCCCGACGGCGAGCGCCATCGACCTGCAATGCGACGGCGACCTTGCCATCCGCAGCGACTGCGCGTTCAGCAAGTCGCATGAAGGTTTCCCGTTCGAGGCGCCCGGAGCACAGTCCACCGCCGGTTCCGTGTACGCGGTAGATGCAAGCCACCCGCGGTTTGGCGAGCCCATCAGCGGGCGCCATATTGAGCCGCCGGTAAATTCGGACGGCAAGATTGACAGCACCGTGCTCAAGGGAATGCAGACCGACGTGTGGCGCCTGCTCTGCGAGGTGGCAAAACTCGACTACGACACCACGCAAAAGCAGTTCCGCAACGCGAAACTCACCGGAATCTTCTCGCCCGCTACAAGCTGCATGGACAATTCCAAGATGCCCGAGATTATCGCGAACGGTGGAATTCTGCAGACAAAGCGGTTCGGCTACATGCGATACGACTACAACGCCGATGCCACCGAGAGCGACGAGGAAGTACAGTTCCGGCTCCCCTCCGGCTGGCAGCGGGTAATGACCATCGACAATGCGAAGGACGTACCCGAGGGGGCGATCTTCGAGGTCGAAATCAGGGTGAATAACCCGAAGAGCAACTGGATGAAGGCGGAACTTTTGCTGACACCGAACAAGAGCGGCGGTGGACAGGTGCAACTCGACGAACTGAATGTAAAGCAGGACGGCAACTTCCACGCGATTCGCTGGCAGATGCCTACCGCAAAGGGCGCGATGGCAAAGTACCGCTGGTTTCGCCTGGTGCTCAACAGCAACGGGGGCGATGTTACCCTCAGGAACGCAAGGCTGATTACCTCGGCCAGGGTGTTTGGCGAAAAGCCTGCGGCAATCAGGGGCGCCGACATGTTCCCGGCAATCTACCCGCTCGTGAACTGGAACGAATCTACCGGCATCGAGACCGGCAAGGTCCTGAACGTCGACGCAACGACATTTACCTTCAAGGAACGCTACGCAGGCATCCATCTTGATTTCGGTGGAACGTTCTCGTTTGACAACTACAAGGAACTGAGCGTCGAGTACCTGGGCGGCACCTGCCAGAACAGCGAGGTCTATTTCGGTACAAATTCGCACGGAAAGGCGAATCTTGGTAACAACTCGGTGCAAAATGCGTTTGTTACCAAAGTTTTACCCCTACCTGAAATCGTCAACACGCGCGTTACCGCAGGTAACGGCTATTCCGCGTCGCGCTTGACCTTGCAAGCCCTGAGGGCGAACGAGACCTGCGTCATCCGCGCCATAAAACTGCAATAAGCGGCTATTGACGAGTAACATCAAATAAGATAACTTTCAGAAAACACATACATACAGCGCCGGGGGCGACCCCGGCCAAGGGATGTTACAATGAGAACAAACAAGACATTCATGCTTGCGGCAAGCAAACTCGCGGCAGGTATCGCCGCCGCCTTCGCGCTGACCGGGTGCATTCCGCCCCAGATGCAGTCGATGGGGGCAGCGCCGCTCCCCGCATACCACCAGCCGAAATCCACTCCGGATGGCGAAAAGCAGATTACCCTTTCTGCCGACGCCTACGGGACCTTCGCGGCTTCCGGATTCAACGTGGAGCAGGTGAACGCGGGCGGCGGAGCGCTCAGCTTCGAGTTCCACCCCGCGGGGGCGATTTCCCCGCTGTTCGTGAACGCGAGCGTCGCGGGAATCGCGGGCACGCTCCAGTTCGGGTGCAACGACGTTCCCTGCAACTTTGACGGCTACAACGCCTGGCTCGATTCCAAGGACGGCGACGAGGACTATACGTTCTGGAACCTGCAGGAACGCATTGTCGCGGGTGCAGAATTCAACCTCGGGAACCACCTGTTCCTGGGAGCCGCGGGCGGTATCCAGTTCTACCAGGGCGGAGGCGATTACGAAAGCAAGCGCGAACGCCTGGAAGACGCAAGGCTCGTGGAAAACCTGGACGAGAGGGCCGACTGGAGGCCCACCGCTTCCCTGTGGTTCGGCCCGCGCCTCGGTGAAAGCGCAGGCTCGCTCGCCATCGAGTACGGCGTCACCTTCGCGGACAAGGTGAAGGAATGGAACACGACGCTCGGAATCTCGTATTTCCACCCGAGCGGATTCCACGGCACCGTCTACACGAACACCAACACCTCCTTCGCGGTATCGCTCGGGAAGTCGTTCCAGTTCTAGAATCACTCCTACAAAACAAAAAAACTGCATGGTTTGTACCGTGCAGTTTTTTCATATCATCAAGTCAATTACTTCATCTTGATTTTCATCTCGAAGACCTGGCGGCCTTCATCGTCCTCAATCTTCATGTAGGTCGCACCCATCTTGTCGGCACGGAAAATGCGCACTTCCTGACCCTCGTGCGTCTCTCCCATAAAGTGCACCTCGAGCATCGAAGGAATGCAGAGTTCCAGATCTTCCGAAGAGAACACGTTCAGCGCGAGCTTTACGTACTCGATGTTGTTCATGTGGTGCGACATGTCGATATGCTGGGGCAGCACCTTCTGGCGGTAAACCTCCACGTATTCCGCGGGTTCCACCGGGAACTTCGTGAACTTGTTGTCCATGAACGGCTCCGGGGCGCCTTCCGTCGGGAAACCGACCGCAGAAAGTTTCACGGGGCGGTGGCGCTGCAAATCCAGGCAGCACGCTTCCTGCACGGCGAGGATAATCGGTTCGCCTTCCAGCGTGGTAATGGCCGTATTCTCGTATGTGCGGATAGGCGCGTTATCGGCGGGGAACGACGTGGTAACCACCTTGTCGCGCCAGAACGGGCGCTGGAAGAACTTGAATTTCGCCTTGTAGATAACCCAGTAGGCGCCCTTCTCGTGAACACAGAAGTTATCCTGCCTGATGGCGCCGAAATTCTCGGTGAAGTTGTCCTGCACCATGAGCACCGTCTGCGCGATGCCCATCTTGCCCGAGACGTCGATGTATGCCGACGTGATAGTGCGCTGTTTCTGGAAAACCAGCGGATTCTTTGCAAGTGCGTAAATATCAATCATATCTTGAATATATAAAATAAAGCCCGAGCGCAACGGCACGCGGGCTTACTTTACGTGACCTTGGACCTCGCAATAACACGCAAATTTACGCTAGATTTTCTTGAGCACGAGCAGGTGGCCGGGCGCCTTCGCGGGGTCAAGACGCACGAAGTTCCTGTTGCCGCGCCATACGAAGCTCTCGTCGGTAATCAGGTCCTTCAAGAAGAAGAACGAATCCTGCGAAAGACCGAGCTTTGCCATGTCGAGTTCCACCATGCCTTCCTGCGCGTTGTCCATGTCCATGTTGCATACGCACAAGATAACGTCGTCACCAGTCTTCTTGGAATAGACCATCAGCTGGTCGTTCGCGCAGTAGTGGAAGTCCAGGTTGTCGTATTCCTGCAGGGCAACGTGTTCCTGGCGGGCGGTGTTCACGCGGCGCACAAAGTCCTGGATACCCGGGCCCTTCCAGTTGTGGACCTTGTACTGGTACTTTTCGCTGTCGGCAAGTTCTTCCTTGACCGGCGAGGGGATGTTTTCGCACAGCTCGTAGCCGTTGTACATGCCGGTGAGGCTCGAAAGCGTACCCGCGAGGAAATAGCGCTGCTTGAACGCGTTCGGACCCTTGTACGCGAGGTACTTCGGGAAAATATCCGGCGTCGTCGGGAAGAAGATTCCGCGCATGTATTCCTTCGCATCGCTCTGCGTGAGTTCCTTGAGGTACTGCTCGAATTCCCACTTGGCGCTACGCCAGGCGAAATACGTGTAGCTCATGTCGAAACCCGACTTTGCAAGGCGGTGCATCATCTTCGGGCGGGTAAAGGCCTCGGCGAGGAAAACGAGTTCCGGGCGCTTTTCCTTCACGTCGGCGATGAGCCATTCCCAGAACGGGAACGGCTTGGTGTGCGGGTTGTCGATACGGAAAATCTCGATGCCCTTGTCGGCCCAGAACAAGATAATGTTCTCGATTTCCTGCCACAGCGCCTTGTAGTTGTCGTTGTAGTAGTCGAACGGGTAGATGTCCTCGTACTTCTTGGGCGGGTTTTCCGCAAACTTGATGCTGCCGTCCGGTTCGTGGTAGAACCATTCCGGGTGGCTCTTCACATACGGGTGGTCGGGGCTGCAGTTGAGCGCAATGTCGAGCGCGAGGCGGAGTCCCTTGCTGCGGGCGGTCTTCGCGAAATGCTCGAAGTCCTTCATGCTGCCGAGTTCCGGGTCCACGTCGTAGTGGCCGCCGTTCTTGTTACCCACGGCATACGGGCATCCCGGTTCAATCGGCTTACCCTTCTTGTCGGTCTTTGCATGCAGGGCGTTGTTCGCACCCTTGCGGTTCGTGACGCCAATCGGGTGGATAGGAACTAGATAAACGGTATCGAACCCGAGACCCGCGATGTAGTCGAGTTGCTTTTCGCAGTCCTTCCAGGTGGCACTCTTCTTGGGGTCGGTGCCCTGGCTCTTGGGCCACATCTCGTACCACGTGCCGATGCGGCTGTAGGTCGGGTCCACGCGGAGCATCATCACCGGGCTTTCGGTCGGCACGTCCTTCGGGGCTATTGTCCACGCGCAAATCTTGTATTCGTAGTAGCCGATGTTGTTGACCGTGAAGGAGCCTTCCCACTGGTCGTTGTCCACGAAGTGCATGGGAGCCTTCTCCCACTTCTTCTTGCTCACGTGGCGGTAGAAAATCGCGGCGTCGTACTTTTCGTGACTGTGGCGGAAGATGTCCGCGGTGAGCGTGACGGTATCGCCCGGTTCACGCTTGAGCATAAAACGCCCACCTTCAATCTGGGGGCGGATGTTTTCAATGACGAGATTGTCTTTACGTGTAGGGATTGTAGCCATAGTGAGTGAAAAAATAGCAATAAAAAAGGGCCGCGAGTGCGGTCCCTTGAAAATCCGGTTTCATGCCACGATTAACGGCGGGAAGCGCGTTCGCGTTCCTTCTCGCGTTGGCGGCGACGCTTTTCGGTATCGTCCGGGAAAAATTCCGGCAGGGCATAACCGATGGCAATGCCGAACACGATACCCGTCTTGTTCATACCGTCCTCGTTAACGACGGAAGAGATAATCTTCGAACTACCCGCAGACTGGTAGCGCAGGCTCGGGTTTTCTTCCGGAGTATCCTTCGCGAGTTCCGGAGCGTAGTACATACCCACGGAGAACTGCAGGTAGTACCATTCGTTCGTGAGGTAGGTAATCAGGACATCGAACTGGAAACCGTTGACCGTGATAATCGGGCGAACGCCATCGGCATCCGGTTCCACGCTGTGGTCGAAGTAGACCGTACCGTAGGAGGCGGAAACACCCAGGTGAAGCGGGTTCTTGGGGAACAGGTAGTAGTTGAGACCCACCTTGTAGCCGTAACCACCTTCGAGTTCAATGCCCTCGAAGTCGTTGTCGTCACCCTTGAAAAGCATACCGCCCGAACCATAGAGAGCAAGTCCCCAGCGGGTAATGTACTCGGCACCGATACCGAAGCCCATGCCCATACCGGTTTCACCCATGAACGGGTAGCGGGAACCCATACCGACCTGGAAAACCAAGCGGTCCTTGAGCCAGTTACGACGGCGGAGCGAGTTCGCGTATTCGTCCTGGCGCTGTTCCTCTTCGAACTTCTTGCGGGCTTCCATGTCCTGCTTCTGCGCAGCAGTGAGGGAAGGGCCTTCAGCATCTTCAAAGTCGCTGTCGTCGTCAGACGCCATGGCAGCACCCGAACCACCCTCTTCGGATGCAGCAGCGGGAGCAGACTCAAAGTCGCTATCATCAAATTCATCGTCATCCTGCGCCCAGGCAAGGAACGCGGAAAGACACAGAGTCAAACACAGTTTCTTAAACATTAAAAGCCTCTGATTATAGAATCACTTTTGGAATATAACTTATTATCCGGTTTTTATTCACGCCAAACCTTGTAAAAGTTGCTTAAACTTGCAGAAAATCAACCAAAAACGCCCCTATTCCGCCTTGATGAGCTTCGCCTTGATGCTCCCGAGAGCGATTTCGCACTCCATGAGCACCGGAATCCGGCGGTCGTCGTCCGTGAGCCAGATGAAGATGCGGCCATTGGAATTGAAGATGCCGTCACCGTCGAGCACGGGTTCCACCTTGACCGTGTTCACCGTGCCGATGGATGTCTTAAGCGACTCGCGCCCGTGGACCAGCACCTTCAGTTCGTAACGCTTCTTGCCGCTCACCGCCGAAAAGCGCGATGTGTCCCCGACGGTCAGGGGCATCGTCCGCACGTAGTAGAACGCCGACATGATGCTGTGTTCCATGCCCTGGATAGCGACCGCGGTATCGGCGGAGCGCTTGACCTTGCGGGTCTTCATGTCGGTAAACACCGTGTCGGAGAGCCACGCCTTCTCGCCCTTGCGGTCGAACCGGATGACGGAAGTATTGTGGAACGTGCCCTCGTGGAGGTTCTTGCGGAAGACCTCCGTCATGAGCCCCTTGTTGCGCACGCGGGTATAGACCGTATCGTACACGGGGTAGATGCGCGTGATGGCGCTGTTGCCCTGCGCAAACGAGAGGAACTCCGTCTTGCCTCCGGGGAGCGGCTTCACCTCGAGGGTCGCCGTGCCGGCCGTAATCGGGCCCCAACCGAGACTGAAGGTCAAGCGTTCTCCCTTCATCCACGGGGCCTGGACCTCCGGCAGGTTCGGTTCGCCGGCGAAACAGAACGCGGCAAAGAACACCGTTAGTAAGACGAATTCACGTAAAGAACAAAAGCGCATAAACGAATGTGTGATGTGTAATGTGTGATGTGTGATGCGAAATATCTAATTCCACATTTCACATTACACATTCCACATTGTGTTACCCTTCAATATCTCCGAGGCTCTTGCGGTAAGCAATAAGCTTCTCGCGAACTGCGGGGTCTGCGATGGCGACGATGTGGGCGGCGAGGTAACCGGCGTTCTTGCCGTTGCCGATGCCGACCGTTGCCACCGGGATTCCCGGGGGCATCTGCACGATAGAGTGCAGGGCATCGACGCCGTTGAGCGGGCCGCCGGCGCAGGGCAAGCCAATGACCGGAAGAATCGTGTGCCCTGCGAGCACGCCCGGGAGGGCTGCAGCGAGGCCTGCGACACCGATGAGGACCTGGAGGCCTCGCCCGGCGGCTTCGCGAGCATACTTCGCGGTGGCGTTCGGGGTGCGGTGTGCGGAGAGGATGTTGTATTCCCACACGATGCCGAAGCTGTCGAGCACCGCAGTGATTTTATCTACAGTTTCCTGGTCGGACTTGCTACCCGCAACGATACCGACCTTTGCATTAGGAACTTCGTTAATCTGCATTTTTATTTCCTTGTTCAAATCATACAACAGAGCGCTTTCGATAAGCAAAACGTCCTTAAGCAAGAGATCCTTCGACTTCACTTCGTTTCGCTCAGGATGACACGTTTGGGGATTTTCTTACTTTTTCGCCAGTCGGGCGAGGCCCTTCTTACCGATGTCCTTGCGGTAGAACTTGCCTTCGAACTGAACCTTCTCGGCGGCTTCGTAAGCAATGTCGAGAGCGGCCTGGAGCGTTTCGCCATGGCCCACCACACCGAACACGCGACCACCGTTAGTGACCAGCTTGCCGTCCACCATTTTGGTACCGGCATGGAGCACCTGGGCGCCGTTCTTTTCGGCTTCTTCGATACCCGTCACGACCTTGCCCTTTTCGTAGGAGCCCGGATAACCGGCGCTTGCAAGCACCACGATTGCGGAACTGCCCTTCGGAGCCTTCGGGGCACCAAGCTTGGCAAGTTCGCCCTTTTCGGCAGCGTCGAACAAGGCGAGCACATCGCCGTCGTAGAGCGGGAGCACAATCTGGCATTCAGGGTCGCCGAGGCGGCAGTTGTATTCCACGACCTTCGGGCCCTTCGCAGTCACCATGATGCCCACGTAGAGCACGCCCGTGTAAGGCTTGCCTTCGGCGGCCATGCCCTTGAGCGTCGGTTCGATAATCGTCTTCTTCACTTCGTCGAGGAGAGCGTCCGTGACTACCGGAGCCGGGCTGTAAGCGCCCATGCCACCCGTGTTCGGGCCCTTGTCGTCGTCAAAGACGCGCTTGTGGTCCTGGGCAGAAGAGAGGATCACGTAGTCCTTGCCGTCGCAAACCACGAAGATGGAGGCTTCTTCGCCGTCCATGAATTCTTCAATCACGACCGTCTTGCCGGATTCGCCAAAGACGGCCTTGTCGCCGAGCATTTCTTCCACAGCGTCGTTCGCTTCCTTGTCGGTCATGCAGACGATGGCGCCCTTGCCCGCAGCGAGGCCCGACGCCTTCACCACGATCGGAGCCGGGTGTTCGGCAAGGAACTTCTTCGCGGAGGCGAGATCGGTGAAGGTCTCGAAGGCTGCCGTCGGCACGCCATACTTCTTCATGATATCCTTGCTGAAGGCCTTGGAGCCTTCGAGCGCGGCAGCAGCCGCAGTCGGGCCGAAAGCACGCAGCCCGCGACGACGGAATTCGTCCACCACGCCCGCGACCAGCGGAATTTCGGGGCCGATGACCGCGAGGTCAATCTTTTCGGCCACGGCGAGGTCGGCGATAGCCTTCGGGTCGGCCACATCGACCGGCACGCACTTGCCGAGGTTTGCCATGCCCGGATTGCCCGGAGCGCACACGAGATTGTCGCACAGCGGCGACTTCTTGACTGCAAGAGCGATGGCATGTTCGCGACCACCGCTACCAACGACGAGAATGTTCATAAGCGAGTCCTTATCTTTTGGGAAAAATGTAGAAAAATGCATTATAAGAAATCTGCCAACATACGGAATAATGTATAATTAGAGTTATCCAAGCCCCTCAACACGTCATCTCTGGAGGAAAATATGAAAAGAACCCGCTACTGGGCAGTTACAATCTTAGGCATTATCACCTTATCAATATGCGGTTGTGCAACGGCAAAAGGCTATCATGCACTACCCAGCATTTCCCAAAAAGCAACTTCAGCCCCCGAAGCTTGTATTTTCCTTGCCGTTGACGACACAGCACATTATGAAGGCATTCACAACGCTATAGGCATCAATAATGACAGTTTGTATTTTGAATACAACATCTACAAGAAAACAGATGCCGACCAAGAATATCAAATGTACGAAACCATTCACATTTCCAAAAAGCCACATGACTTGAAAGCGATGTTTTTCCCATACCGAGACAAGAACGGCACTATCAATGACTGCTATATAATAAAGCCGATTTCCAACAACGAAGAGTTAGACGCAATTCCTTTAACATACTACACAACCGATTCAACCTACTTCACACAAATTGAACATCGTTCAATGGAATCGTCCAAAGCAGATACACGGCTTTACAATCTAATTCTTTACGTCGAAAACGTTTCAAAATAGATAGTGCAGCGTTCCGCTGCATTTTTTTCAAAATGCCCAGTATAGACCCAGGCCCCCTAAAGCAGTTATACCTAGGCCACCACCAAGCATCGCACCTCCGTTATCGCCCCCGTCCTTGAGTTCCGCTGCCCCCATCACACCCCAAGAAAACCCGAAAATAACAAGCATAAACGAAATCACGCCTACAAAGGGCTTAAACACGCTAAGATCAGCCTCCGATCTCTCGTTATAGTCAAAATCGTCAGAGGACATAGTCCCTTCATATTCCTGCACCGATAGAACCAGCGGAGGGTTCAGCGACACAGCAAAAGAACTTGTCGCCACCAACGAAAGAGCCAAAAAGAATACTGCTAAAAATTTCATTTAGTTTCTACCTTCTCCATAAAATCCACGAGACTCCAGTTGTCGATTTTACGTTGAATCATCAGTTTTTCCGTTTATCCAACCTTAAAACAACTAATTTTGTCCGTTTTTCCAACTATTTTTACGACATTTTTGCCCATTTTTCCAATTTTAGCAAAAATCCATGTTTTTAATGACATAAACATTTTGCCGACGTCGGCAAAATGGGAGCCGTAGTTTTTCATTTCTTCGCAACGGCTTTTTTACGTTCCTGCTTCAACTTTTTGGCACTGATTTTGGGCGTGGGGAGATTTTCGGGCATTGTTCCGCCAAGTTCGGCAATCGTCTGGCGAACCTTCTTGCCTACGGCATAATGGGTTTCGTTTGCCTGCTCCTTCCCCTTGATGTTTTCACGACGGAGTTTGTCGTCAGTCTGGGTAATGCGGAACAGGTTCGCCGCAAGCTCGGTAGCACCCATGTGGTCCAGGATCTGTTCGTTTTTCTTGAGCCCCTAAATTTCATTCTGCCGGGTTTTAACAGCAAAATATGTTTGACCCAGGGCAATCACTTCTTTGCGGGGGTCTCCGTTCATCACAATCAGGTAACAAGCGTAACGGGAAAGCTTGTAGCTATCCATTTTTCTTTCTGCACCACTTCCGATATTGACCATCTCGCTCACGTGGGCGAAATGGTTTCCTTCATCAAAGCCGGTTTTCCGACATGCTTCGATAGCCTTTTTTATCACGGGTAAGAACTTGCCATATTCGGTATATTCTAAGGCTTTTTGCAATTCCCTTGCATACCAGAATTCAGTTCCATTTTCGTCGGTGTGCTTGATATTCTCGAACGTCTGCTGAGAATAAGTGATAACCTCTTTTTTAGCCATAGGGCCTCCTGCGTTTATTGTTTTTACTAGGAACGCCCTCGCATTACGGCAAAGCCAGATAAAGCAAAAGCGCATCATTCCTTTCTAGGGAATGACGCGCTGGGATGTAATGTACCTAATATTTGAAAAACTGGCAAGAGGGGCAAGAAAATTTTACATTAGGTTGAGCCGCAGTTGTTCGGAAATTCCGAACAGCTGACGAGACTAAATTTTTTCCAGTTCGTCTCTCATGGCGGGACGATTCTTGAACCGCGACAGCCATGATATTTTCAGGCGATTGACTTCCGGGAGGCCGCCTTCGTACTTGAGCAGCTCACCCGCTTCACGGACAACATTCCTGTATTCCTTACGGTTGCTAGCATGTTCCATTGCACCATCCAGATATTCCACGAACATCTTGACAAATTTTGCATTGTACTTGGGGCACAGCGCCTTTCCGTAACGCTTGAAATAAAAAAAGCTCGGCCCAATCGAAAACACCCTGCAAAAAGACGCATAGAGTTCATCCGTCATGTTTTCGTACGCAAGGACATCCATCCGAAAATCCCATTTGGTAATCGAATTCAATAATTCAACCAGAGCGACTTTCCACTGTTGCTTTGGAACAAAGTCCTTGTACTCCTTGTAAAAATCCATTCTGGATTGCGTAACAACCATCGTTTTCAGCATGTCGCCGAACTTTTCTGTTTGGCCTGTCGCACGGTACATTTCTTTCAACTTGGCATGGACCTTTTCTGCAAGCCCCGACCAGTTTTTATGCGTGTCCAGCAAGTGCTTTAGGCATTTCTCGGCTTCTTCGAATTTCGATTCTTCCACCAAAATATCGAACAGCAAAAAGGCGGAATCCGTAAAATTCGCGTAGTCGGCAAGATACTTCTTGACTTCGGAATTGTCCATTTTCAGTTTACGCATTACGGTAGCGCGTGAACGGGCCCAGCCCCCTATGCGGTACGAGCGGATACTGTCACTCTGTTTTTCGCTTTCGATAATCTTGTCGAAATACCTGAGTTTCGCCTTCAGGTCGGCCACACTGTTGAACGCCTCGTTGTACGCGCCCCACAGTTCGTCTTCCACAAGCCACATTTCCGTCTTCAGGATGTTGTTCTCTATCCACTTGCGGCATTCCGTAACGACATCGGCCGACGCCGAATTCAGGAAAAGCATCCAAAGATTCTTGAACTCCGGCAGGAGAATCGACATTTCGCCGTTCGAGTCGTCAATGTTCAGGTTCCCGAGCTTTTTCGTGAAATGGACCAGGACCTTCTTGGCTCCGTCGTTGTTTACAAACAGGCGTTGCCTTTCGATTCGCTCGAAAAGATTCAGCATGTCGTTCATGAAATAGCGCGCGTCGCGGTAAGCGATAAGGCCACCGTCGCGATACCTGCGGACGATGCTATCGAACTGGGCGGTGAGATCTTCAAGTTTTAGGGGTTGCATAGTTTTTTTCGGGGTCATTTTTTCAAAGAATATGTTCTGTTTTTACATGCTCCGTTGAGGGACTGTTTTATCTAACTCTCACCAATCGCCACATATTTCTGGATCCGGCTATTCGGCTTATCCGGAACAGTATAACGTATTCTTTTGTTAAGCAATGGCTTGAGGTACAATTTGTCAAAACTCTTTCGGTCAGACAACTTCAAGAATGCCATCATCTCCTTTTTAGACCGAGGGATTCTACAGAACAAGACCAGTTCATTGCATTTAGTTTGTATATCATCTTGGGGGGTGACTTGGGGGGTGACTTGGGGGGTGACTTGGGGGGTGATCACGTCAAAATCCGAATTCAGCACATAATACACCGAGTCTACCGTTTTGCCCTTTTGTTTCAAAACGCCCATTTTTTTAAGAAAATCAAGGTTTGAATCAGCCAATTTCCGTTTTTCACCGACAATCTGCATATAAGTCAACGTATCAACAGCACCAACTTCACGGGCAAAAATCAAGGCAGAACGCTGACCCTGCGTAAGATTTTCGCCAAAGCCGCTAAGCCAAGCCACGTCACCTTCGTCAAAGAACTTGTGCAAGAGCAACCGAATCGTGAAAGTATCCTTTGTTCTGTCAGACTCAAACGTGGGCATCGAAAGTCCCGCCCCGGTCATCAGGCGACGCATGGTACGAATCCCCGTTCCCTTGAATTCCGCAAGGTTTGTCTCGTGGAGAATCGAGGCAATCAACTGATTTCGCGTATCGCTCCCAGCGGTTCCAATTTCTTCTTGCGCCTTCAGGGAATACCCCGAATTAATTATTTCGATGCGATTGTTGTAGCGGATAATTTGAGTCGGACGGTTATGCCGATACGAACGATGCATAATGGCATTTACTATAGCCTCTCTTATCACGCGTTCCGGCAAGTCGGGTTTTGTCGTCGCGTGTATCTGCCCTTCTTTCAACGAAAAATTTTGAGGCAAATCCGACAAGACCGCATCAATCATCCTGTCAATCTGGAGCATGAGCGGCCCCATGAACTCAATCGCAGAAAAACGTTCATCGACATTTTCTACCCACTCATTTCCACGTACACGAATATAGTCCGTCCGCATCAACGGGTAAAACCTTCGAATAACCCGCTTTGTTCCAAAAAGCATGGCACCCGCAAATGTAAGGTTACCATCTTGCGTCAAGCATTCCAACGATTCCAAAAGTTCCCTGTCACTATAGTTGAGTTCTTCCGCCTTGGGATTAACCTCTTTGCGACATCTGCGGTAATACTTGACGGCATCCAAATCGACATCATCAAAACTTGTATTCTTGACAACAGAAGAATCGAAACTCGTATTATCTTGATAAAAGGCATACAAGTCTTCTTCTGTGCATCGTTGGTCGCTTGACCCGATTCGTCGCCATGCACCTTGCGGTAAACCCACGCTCTTGAAATACAGAGGTTTTTGTTGACTTGGGAGTTCCGGCACGAAAATTTTCAGCACATTCTTGCCATCAAGCTTTTCCACATCGATTCGCGGCCGCACCGACAAATTGAACATGCTCGCGCACCGCGTAGAAATATCCAACTGAGCCTTATCTGGATTTTCAACACCCTCAATCCAAAAACGATTGTCGAGCACCTTGGTATCTTCACCAATTCCTAAAAGAATATACCCACCGCCAAGCCCAGGTTCGTTGCTAAACGAACAGACAGACTCCATCAACGACTGAGCCGAATCGCTTGCGCCCTTAGCCTCAATCCACACGCATTCATCGGATTCGGACAACAGTTTATAGAGTTCTTGTGCAGTGTAGAGTTTCATTGTTTTCCTCTAGTCCATAGATTCCTATTCTACCTAAATATAACTCCATCCACTTGACACAAAGTGACAAAATGCAACTATTTTCCGAGGCTTTTCAATTCCTTTCTGTCCTAATTTACCATATACGCTTTCAACTTGCTTTCAAGCTGTTCGCGTTCGTTGCTTCCCTTGGTAGAAAATCTCACATAATCAATGCCATATCGTTCTAATATACAATCTTTCATACGATCGCGTTCTGCCTGAACAGATTCTTGCTTATGGAAATTCGCGCCATCAATTTCAATTGCCAAAATAGGCGTTTTTGAAATACGGTTCGTAATGAGAAAGTCAATATGCGTTGAAGGATGTTTAGCATAACTGAGCAACGCCTGATTATCCGCTATTTTTGAAAAATCTCGAATTAGATGATTCATTGGATACTCAAAGAATACATCTAAACTTGGACAGGATTTCAAGACATCACGAATCATTCTGTACGCAATGTTTTCCGAAGGATATTTCGAGATACTTTCCATATTCCTGAAATTCGTGCAGCACTTTTGACTAAACAAAACATCGAAAATGGAGTAAACCTTGCTTTCTACAGACTCTCCTGCATTGTATTGAATGTAGCCAATTAGGTCATCAAGAATACTACCCTTTGGCTGTTCCTGTTTAGAAGCTACCAAAATAAACTTGTTCTTTGCTCTTGAAACAGCTACATTTATTATTTGCGGATCTCCGGAAAACTCGGTCAAAACATTATCTACCGTCGAAAAGATTATTGAATCCTTTTCACGGCCTTGAAACTTATGAATGGTCGATATATCAATATTCGGAACAACCTTTCTCAATTCACTGCATTGCTTATTATAAGGAGAAATTATTCCTACATCGGTCGTTTTGAGTGTTGGCATCACTTCTTGAGCAATTGCATCTATCTGTTTCTGGTTGACATTATTTTCTCGACTAGTCGGAGCAGTCCAATGAATTACCAGCGGATTTTGTTCTGTATTGTTAGAAAGAACAACCAGCTGATTGTCATAGAATTTCTGATTACAGAACTCAATAATCTTCGGGTGGCAACGATAATGTTCTTTCAACAAAGTTTTAGCTGCTTCGGGAATAAAGCGACCAATAGAATCTAAGAAACTCACATCTGCACAGTTATACATCTGAGGCACTTTATGCTTTTCAAAAATTTCTTGATACTTTTCTTTTTCTTCTCTTGTCATCACCTTTTCAAGTTGCTTACTATCGCCAACAATCACGGCATTCTTCGCACAAGAAATAGCTAACGCACCCGTAGCAATATCAACCTGCGAAGATTCATCCATAATCACATAGTCAAAAACGGCATTGGGACTAAGCGCACTCTTTGATGCAAACGTAGTGCTGAATACTATCGGGTAATCTTTAAGGAATTCACTCCATTTACGATACAAATCATCTTTTGTATATATGGTTTGTTCTTTTCTCAGATTAAACTTTCGGAAAACATTCTCGTACAAAATTGATTTTGAAAAGCTCTGCAAATCAGACGCGGCATGCTCATTAGCCTTTACAGAATTTTCCAAAGACTTAATGCGATTTCCATATTCAGCCAATCGAATTATAAAACAGAAATTTTCAAGACTTGCTATAATCGCAGCAACATCGCCCTTGAGAAATTTCCAATTAGAAAGCCCCTTAACAAAACGCAGCCAAACACGAGTAAAAAAAGAAAACTTGTTTCTTGACGGGTTATTCTTAAGATTTGATTCTAGTTGGCTTCTAACGGATTCTATATCGAATTGATTCAGATTATTCCGATTTTTAACGGAGTAGTCTAAAATTTTCAATTCATCTAGATAGTCCTTAAAATGCTCATAATTCACTCTCGCACTTTCAAATTCCGTCTTTACGCGAGCTAACTCATTCTGCTCACTAAAAAGCCGTTTTGCGTCGGAAACTTTCTTTAATATGTTCTTTTGCCACGAAGCGAGACTAGGACGATTTTTTTCTATGGGAAGTTCCAATTTTCTAGGCTTTTGCGACTCAATAAAAGCTGTCTTGTTTTCATCTTTACCAAGCATAGCCGAAAGAAAGTCCAATTTGTATTGAGACAATTTCTCTTGAACGTTCTTTATGGCGCTGTTATTGTTGGATACGACTAACGCGGTCTTCCCTTGAATCAGCAAGTTGGCCAGGATATTTAAAATCGTCTGTGTTTTACCGGTTCCTGGAGGACCTTGAATTAGGCTAATTGTATATTTGAACGCATTTTGAGCTGCATTGATTTGGCTGAGGTTGCAACCAAACGGGAAAACAAGACTTCGAGTCTCTGTAGATTGCAAGTCCTTTTGAACGTCGGACTTCAAATAGAGAGCCAACGCGGTATCTTCGCCTTCGTAGATTCCTTTTATTTTATCATATTGCTTTTGCAATAAGGAGGCATCCGTTTTCTTATTATCATTTTCACAAAAATCTTGAACCAACAAAGGATTGTTTGCAGCAACATCTTTCAAATAATTCAAGACGGCACTTTGAAAAGAATCCTTCGTTTCATTCAGGACCTTCAATTCATCATATTTATAGGTTTTAGCCTTATCCTTGAAAACAATATGCCAATATTTTTTGTTCGATTTGGCGTCACAAAACTCATAGATGTTTTCAATATTGTAAAGTTCAATGCCATTTACGGAAATCTTCTGTTTTTTGAAATCATGCTGGCAAGGGTTATTTAGACAAACAACATTACCGGCACTATATTCATAAGCACTACCATTCCGAAAAACAACCTTACATTTCCGGCTAGCATCATCAAAGGAAAGAGATTCGACCTCTTCCGTCTTTATTTCTCCTTTGATTAATACGAGAAGTTCGCGTGGATTCATGATTACACAATCTACTTAGCACAACGAAATACGTATTTTCCCTTGCCTGCGCCCACAACAGGTTCCACTATATTTAGCGTTTTCATCCGCTTTATAAGATTGGTCGCAGTAGCCGGAGCACACTTTAAGATATCCACAATATCGCCAGCACCAAAAACTTGATTTATTTGGATTTCGTTCACAAGTTGCAATATTTTATCCCTTACCGAGGCATTCAACTTAGCATCTAAAATCTCAGATTTGAGCTGAGCAATCCCTAAGTTTTTACCATCAATCCCTAAGTTTTCGTCATCAATCCCTAAGTTTTTCGACCCAAATCCCGAATTTTTAACGATAGCCTTCAAAATGAAAGCATCCTGCCGATATTCTGGTTTCGGCAATCCCTGCGCCTCCATTTCCCGACACATGCGATCAACACCTTCCCCAAAATCCTTCACATACTTGTAGTCCTTCAGGTATTCCGCAATATGCGAATTACGGGCAAAATGAGCGTTTCTGATCGTTTCTATCTTCACTTGGCTCGGAAGGTTCCCCGGAGACTCGACAACAAGATGGTCATCGAACATTTTTATCTGGATTTCCGTCCCCCGAATGGAATAATCTCTATGGGTCACAGCATTGACAACAAGTTCAGTACGGACAAATTCAGGATACTCCTGCTCCGTCGTGAAGATTCCTCCCTTAGTCAGATAAGTCCGTTCCTTAATCTGCGTCTGGATATAGGCGACAGCCTTCTGAACTTGTTCAAGAATCCGCCCCTCAAATGTTACGTCCTTAACAACATTCATTTCCGCACCGAATTTTTCCTCGATTCCCTCATAACGGATGAAACGCACTCTTGCACGCGGGAAGAACAACTGCGGGTTTTTGCCAAAAAGAAGTACTGCGGCAACACTCAAATGAACAACACCCTCTTTTACTTTAGCAAAGTTCTTATTATGCAACAGATACTCACGCGGAGACTTAGAATAGCCGATTAAATTCAAATATTCTTTGAGATAAGCCTCATCAATATCATCATAACCAGATTCCGGCACAAGAACATCTTCAAACGATCGCAAGCCCTTGTCGAAACTGAGAGTCATACGGTCATCGTAAGACAAAATCTTAGACTTGTCGCCAATTCGCAAATAAGCATCATGGGCCTGATTTTCGTGAACGAACGGACTTGCTTCGATATGGAATACCAGTACATGGTTCGCGTGCCCCTTATAATCAACGCACTCAACAAATTCGTGAGCGAAAGGGACTGTCGGCATACAGAAATCCATCGGGACTCGCAGCAGCTCATTTACTTCGCGTTTGTGATGATCGACCCCCTCAATTCTACGAGTCTTGTCTGAAATCCCTACAACGATAATCCCGCCATCCGCATTGGCGAACGCACAGACATGGTTCGAAAAATCGCGCGGAGCAATATTAACGCTCTTGCGGTCAAAAGTCTGAGATTCTTCCATTGCAAGGATTTCTTCTATACGCATATTTTTCCTCTAGGCGTTAAAATAGATTTTTAGACGGGTGGGGGCAATAGATTGAAGCGATACTTATTTTCCGAGGCTTTTCAATTCCTTCCTGTCCTTATTTTTCCAAAAGGTGAGGCCGTTTCGGGCGCCACCGGCAACGAACGCAGCCGCCATTGACGGGGATTCGCATTCGACAATTCTAGAAATGCTTATATAAATGGGTTGCTAACAAGATAAACTTCCTTATTAATCATCCCCAAAGTCTTCGTCTTTTTCGCAAAAAAGAACATATTCATTTAAATACTTCATCGGGAATGGTGTAACGGTGTACTGTCCGTTTCTCACGAATTCTACAGATAGCATATGTTCAAGTTCATTAAAGAATATTGGACCACCTTTATTTACACCGTTCTTGTTCCATGGAATCACATCACGAATAATGCAAGACGTGGAAAGATCGCTCTGCAATGCCTCCTTTTTCTTTCCAACAAAATACTTGAATTGACCATCAAGTGTTATTGACTTTATTCCAAGGAAAGAATTGAAATTTTTATAGAGATTATCCCCACTTTTCATTTGGCCGTGCAAAAGAATAGGGTTTCCATCTTCAGAAGAAACATCATAAAGCCAGTATACAAAATCGCTTATAATTTTCTTCTTAATTAGCGAATGTTTTTTGCCCTCGGAATCGTACATATTCAAGATGTCTTTGTATGAGAGTTCCTTATCGAACGAGTTATGAATATTTTTCCTTAGGTCATTCAGTTCATTCTGCTGTTTATCAGTCAAATTCTCGTGTATTTCAATAAAATCATCTAGATAATTTTCAAGACGGTTCTTTTCAATTTTATTTTCACTATCAGACAGCGAAAGCGTCCTTGAAAGTTCTTCAACATCAGGCAAAGTGAATTGCTTAGTTTTATAGATAATATTTATGTTATTTATGTCATTATATACGATACACTCAATGCCCGAAGATTGGTTCTTAAAGCCTTTGTTGTAATATTCAAAGATTCGATCCAATACATTCCACTCATCATTTTCTGGATATTTCCGGTTGTCAAATACATCAAAATTTAATTTCCCGTCCGTACAAATTTTCATTTTGTAATAGCGGAAACTATAGCACCGCTTTGCGTCATTCCATTTCCCTTTTCCACATTTTACAAACGTCCATTCCTTTAGCTCTTTCCAATTCACAAGTGTAATCTGACGATTAACAACATCGCCTTTAATAATAAGTTCTTGCACTATATTGTGCATTACATCTTTTAGTGTATCGGAATTGACCTTTTCAGCAGAGTTTTCTACCGTGATATGCTGAATAATTTCGTTTTCAGAAAAAAGATTGTGCTGATCTTGGGGCTTATTGAACTCGTCAAAAAGATTTAGTGAAGTAACCTCTTCTGCAGTCGCGTACTCACCAGATTTTTTATCGTGAATAATTTCAATGATGTATTTTCCTTTTTCACGATTATCCGAAACAGATTCCACGCCATATTCAGACTTCAAAAAATTCACCATCCGCGATTGCATTTCCTTCGCATCGGTTCTATTCGGAATTGTATTTACGACACAAATTCCATTCTTATTTACAAAAGTTCCATAATCATAGTTTTCGTAATTAATTCGTTTCTGTTCACAATTTTCATAATTCATAAATGGAATCTGTTCAATAGTGATGAAATCAGAAAGATTCTCTTTCACATCTTTAAGAAATATCGCAATAATTCCGGCCTTCGACTTTCTATAGTTATCTCTTGACAAAAAATCCAAAAACTTTTTTCTTGGTCCCTTTTTACTTAGAGCGCCCTGATCAAAGAAATATTGACCTTTCTTTAAATCAGCATGAAGTTTTCGACGAAATTCTCCAGTTTCCTCATCAAAAAGGAACTTCGGTTCAACATTTCGTTTGCCGTATTTTTTTAACGCATTGACTTCGGAAAAGGTTTCTGTATTGGCTTCCAAAAAAATTGAATTTAAAGCAGTAAAAAACCGGATTCTTAGAAACTCAATTGTTTTTGCATTTGGTTTAATGACAGGTGAATAATACAATTTACCAGTAATATTGTTATATGCAAATATATCGCTTGAACGATTCTTAAGCGAATTCACCAGCAATTGTGCAAGTTCAACATCCCTAATTCCTTCTTTGGAGGTTTCATCTTGACAAAAAAGGTCCCCCTCATTTGCGACCGCAGAATCGTCCTTTGCCTGAATTTCTTGTTTAAACTTGTCAAAGTTGACATTACCCTTATTAAACATGGCAAACCATCGTGTCTTTTGATAATATGCGACGGATTGTGCCTTAAATTGTTCAGCAGGCAAGTCTAAAACATTCTCTTTCAAAAAGAGATCCTTTGTTGCAATCTGGTACACGACAAATTTTGCATCTACCTTCTTGCGGTCAATTTCAACCTTAATATTATTCGTGTAAATCGGAAATTTATTTCCGTCAAGATTATTTGCCATTGTGGACCTCTTCTATAAGCATTTTGATTGCAGCTTCATTCGGCCTCCCCTTCTCATCAATAAGCCAGGGAATCTCTATAATTTTGCCATCTTTATCAGACGATATTACCGATTCTCCTTCTTTTATAATGTTAATCACATAAACTTTTTTAGCTCCAATCGTATTCAATTTCTTTTCGATTTCTGAATGGAATCGTTCTGTGCTCTTTGCAACCGTTCTTTTCCAATGTTTGAAATCTACATACACCCCATCGATGAGCATAAAATCAAAAAATTCAAAATTTGCAGGATCTTCAATTTCCTTCAATGTCAAATTCAATTCTTGTTCAAGAATGAATCTTCCTGCGATTTCTCCAAGAGCACCCTTATAAATGTTATTGAATAGAACAGGAGAAAGAATTAAATCATCTTTTCCGAATTCCGTGGCATAGTGCATTTTTTCAAAATGTTTCTTCATTCCGCTATATAAGAAGAATTGCTGCAATCTTGCAGATTTTTCGCTCACATGGCCAATATTTCGAGCGTATTCTTCATCAAGTCCCTTCTCAAAATCGGAACGATCCTTAAACAGATTGACAATTATTCCTGAAAAATCGCCTTTCTGCGCATAATAGTAATTGGATCTATTTTCAAAATTTTGAATATAGTAGTCACCCAAGATATGATCTTTTTCAGCCAAGTTACTTGGTGCCGTAGGATGTCTAAGTGTGCATTCTCGTAATTCTGTCCAAAGACGCATGCTTTTAAGAGTCCAATCGTGGCGCAGCATGCCCTGAATGTAGGAATTAGCACTTTCAGACTTACGGTTCGCTTCATTTTCTACTAAAGATTTTTCTTCCGGAAGCGATTGTGCAAAATTTGCCGCAATTTCAAAAAGTTTTTTCAATTCCGGATTCATCAAATCTACTCGTACACTCGCAACATCCAATGCAGCAAGCAGAGCATTATTTGTGTAAATGAAAATATCCTTTTTTTTATTGTTGGTGCGACAAAGTCTTCCAACAGCCTGGATGACATCGCGAGTCATTTTGCGTCTTACACTTGTAGAATGTCTCACGACTTCCATTGGTGCATTGTAATCATTCTTATTCGTATAAGCTTTAAAGCCCGCCTGAACAAGCTGATTCAAATCACGGGGACAAATTTCGTTATTTTCGTAAAGATACTTGATTTCAAATAGGAATTCAAGAAGTTCCTTCATCCCGATTTTTTTAACATCGTTAATATTTGTAACGACATTCGTGACATCACCTAAGTAAATTGCGTCAAAATCCTTTACGTCTTGTTTGCGACCAATTTGAACAATAGATTCGCTATCTATATCTCTTTGTGGAATTTTATACTGTAGATTCTGGCCGGCGCCAATAGTTTTATAAGCTGAAAAAACAAAGACCTTTTCACCATTGGCAAGTTCCTTTAAAAGCGAATCCTTTTCGTCTTCAAAATCGCTACCACTTTTTAAGACCTTGATTTTAGGGCTACTTTTCCCATAGACTTTGCAATACTGCTCTACAAATCTTTCAAACACCCCTAAATCAAATGTTGCAAGGTTTCGTTTGGGAAGCGCCATATTCAAGCACAGAAGTGACTCTACATTCTCATTGTCTATGAAATTCTTCAATACAGCGAAGATGTTGCAGTAACGTTTTTGATAATATTCTTTATTGCTTTGCTGTATATCCAGATTTTCCAACATTCTGGAGAAGTTTCGCTCAAGATCTTTGTTTTGTGTTATTTGCCTTAAACGCTCTTGAATGGATTTATTTTCTTCGCCTCGATCAACAGATTCAATATTGACTTTGATTGAGCCATCTTGATAGGGAGACCATTTTTCCTCTTGTGATTTTTTTAAGGATTCGTAAGTATCTTCCGTCAGCGTCAGCAATGAGTCCTTAAGTTCATTCCTTAAATATTTCTGGGAATAATTAGAAAGAACCGAATTGATACGTCCAGTTGCTGAAAGGCCGATTACTTTCGTGTTTTTCGCCAAGAAAAGAAGAATTTTTTCAGGAGTTTCATCAATCTGAATAAAATTGATTTTTGTTTCTTCATTATGTTTGTCACCATCTACAAATTCAAAGAACTTGAACCCTCGATTAAAGAAAGAAAAATCGTCGATAACGGTTTCTTCTTCGCGGATATTTCGAATGGACGACGATGTGATCAAATCATGAAAAATATTGTTCAAATGTTTGCTGCGGAAGTAAGCATCGCAAATAGTATCTACTGCATCCTCTACCGTGTAAGACTCTAAGACAGCATTCTGTTTTTTTCTTTTAATATTTTCTGCAACCGCATAGCGTTCTGCCCAGTTGGCAATAAATCTTGCAAACTCATTCAGGAAATGAGTCACATCACGCAACAAAGAATAGATGTTGATATCGTTGTCAAGGTCGCGATTTTTTTCGTAAACATCTTTATTTTCGTAATAAATCTTAACCTGCTGATTATCGCCATCTTTGACGCATCGGATGTAATGATTATTGTTACTTAAATAACTACGGAATGCACCATCAAAAAACAAGAAACTACGACTACGATCAAATCCATCATTCGTCTTGTAATTGAAATACAGAGCATACTTTTCATACAAGCCCTCTACTTCTTTTTGCAAAGTCTTGAGAGTGCGAAGATAAGGCTTATTTTCGACGTATTTCTCATAGGGGCCGTAAAAGGAACTGGCAGGGCGGTAATCTCGCATTCTCCCATGCAGTTCCTTAACCATGTCCAGGTAGTCATTTTGAGACTCAACAGCCTTTTCTATGATAAATTCTTGAATGGTATCTTTAGATGCGTCAAACTCATCAATAAAAACAATTGAGTTCTTTAAAATATCCGCTGAAATAAACGGATATGAGGGTTTGACCAGCGTATCGTTTCGACGCAAGAACTTACTAATTGACAAAAGATAAATCTTGAAATCATCAGTGAAAACTGTTGGATAGATTTCACCAATCCACCGATATTTTGAATTATGTCGAATGTTATCCTTTTTTTCTTGCTCCGAGCCCTTCATTTGTGTGGTAATGATTTTCCTCAAATATTTTCTAAAAACAACTTCCGCTTCAGAAAGTCGCTTATCCATTTCCTCTCTGTAAATCCCAGGCGTTTTACCATAATTCGGCTCGGTACACGCTTCAACTAAATGGTATAGAGCCTGATATTCGTCTCCTTGGAATTCTTCGGGAACTTTCACCCTGGTGATATTTTCCTTGACGAAATCAACATTGGACTTTATAACCAAAACTTCCTTTTTGTAAAGAACTTCATTATTGTACGCTTTTTTAAGTTCATCTTCTGGAAGATTTTTTAAGAGAGTCGTCGTGAAAAAGATTTTCTTTTTGTTATTGGGATTCCGAGCATAATCGTGAATTGCCTGGCAAGACCAGAACGTTTTGCCACTTCCGGTATTCGGATCAACGAGAAGCAAACCGTTTTTGCGTCCAGAATCAATAAAATCTAAGATATTCTTTTTCATACGTCCTTTTTATCTAGAGGAATCCATTCTAGCTAAATATACTCACAATCAGATGTCACAAAATGTCAAACCGGCGTTTTTCCTAAAAAAATGCGCTTCCTCGTCTAAAAAATCGCCGCTTTTCGTTCAATTTCGCCAATTTTCGTCTAATGTTCGTCAACGTTCCGTCTTTAAAATTGCTATTTAGACGGGAATTATTTTTTCTCATTATTCAATATCCTAATCTTCTTACAAAAATGAGATTTCATTTTAAACGACCGATTGAATCCAACGTAAAAATGCACAGACCTTTAAAAAACTAGTTCTTATAAATCCTTACGAAGTGCATTTTTTTCTGCATTCTCAAATTTTTTTAACAATAATGCAGGAGTCATTTTTGTTATTTCGGGATCTTGAACAAAAAAATAATTAATAAAATAAACCCAATTGTCAACCAACTTTGGCGGAAAGTAAACATCCAAATCAATATACTTTTGAATAACATCATCTCGTTTTATTTTAAACATTTTTTTTGCAATATTATTTTCCTCTTCCTTTATTTTCGTCGAAAAATACGCGCAAATATCTTTATTCATTTCACATTGTCCAAAATCAAGCATTAAATGATTTCGCATCATAGCCATCCACTCTCCTTTCTTATAGTGAGTATAGGCCAACTTATTAAATAAATTACTCATTGTCATATCACACGTTTCAAGCGTAGCAAACAATCCATTCATCATTCTTGATTCAACCGCCAGTTCGTCCCACTCGTCCTTACATTTATATCTCATTAGATGATCAACCTCTAACCATCCCTCTGATAAAACTGTACGAAATTGTATCTCAAATTTCGCCGCAACAAATTCATAATCCGAGCAATTTTTCTTTAGTACATCAAAGTCATTTTTTAAATCTTGCGGAATAGAGTAGACAACATTACATCTTTTCGCTCGAAATGTTTCATGATCAAATAAATCTTTAGATGGCTCTCCTTCTCCAAAAACCATATCACATATCTTTTCCATCAAATCTATGTCCTCTTGAAAATAGGCAACAAGGCGAAAACCAATCAAATCTTCCATTAGATGACTTGCTGAAATATTCTTTCGCTTTATTTTTTCATCCATAGATTTTTTTTCTTTCACTCGAGAAAACAATCTAAAAAGTAAACCAACGCCATCTAGTCGTTCTGTTATTCTTTTTTCTAGCTCATTTTTTATATACAAAAGAGATTGATCTATCATTTTTAGGACCCACTAACCATTGAATTAAAATAACTTATTCCTTTTTTAGTTACAAAACTTAAATCCCCATTAAGACGTATATATTCTAAAACCTCTAATTTATGCAGTTCCTTACTTATAAGGCGGGGCTCAAATTCACCCATCAAATCTTTTCTAATATTTGATATTTGACGATGTCTTGGAGTATTACCTGTTTTAAAATACATACCAAGAATTCTCCGTTCTAACGACACCGTAGCTTCCTCCACACTTTCATTGTCATTACTATTTTCGAAAATAGAAGTATCACCACAACTAAAGAACAATACGGCATCTTTTTCATCCGATTTATTCAGAATTGAGCATTTGTAAAAATTACAATTTATGAAAGACGCTTTATGAAATAATTTTAAATTAAATGAACAATCATAAAAATCAACATTTGTAAACGTGACCGAATTAAATTCACATCCCTCATCAACATTAATCCCTTTTACAACAAAATCACTAATGGTGGCGTTTTCATATTTTTTTGAAAACTTTCTATTCAGTTCAAAGTCAATTTTAAACATAAATTGGGGATCGTATTCAAATTCTTCTTGACTAAATACATTCCATAATTTTTTTTGTTTTTCTTCTGGCTGAGCCTTAAAAGCCTCCGCCGCAAGAACGGCCATTGTTTGAGAGAGGTTTTGATGATATTTTGGATTGTATTTTTCATACACGCCCTCAATTAAATCATAACCTACTAAGGTTCCTAAAATAAAATCATTAACCATTCCTATATTCAAATCTCTTTTTTTATCTAAAAATGCGTGGTTAGTAAGCAAGTCTGCAAGTCTATCTTTTCTAGGTCTTTCCTCTGGATTATACCTTAATCTCGACAGCTCTAGAATACCGCTTTCATCTTCCAAAATAATTTCTTTTGCAAATTTTTTCTCAAACGTTCTGACATCAAAATCAGTCATATAACGTACAAAATTTTTAAATATTTCCATTTGTTCATCAGGTTCTATCTTTAGATTCTGCCTAACTTGTTCTCTTCTCAGCAAAAAATCAAAATACTTATCTACAATAGAGCATTCCGTCTGAATCTCTCTTAGTTCCACTTCACTAGAATATCTCAAATATGATAGCAAAACAGGGTTAGCAGCCTGACTTAATGGGAAATTTAAATTCATTACTAAATTCTTTCTATCTTTCTCTAGCCAATCATCTATCTGAGGTTCTTTCAAGACAATATTGTATAACTTATACTGAATTTCCTTATCCATCATAAAGTTATGAAATTCTTCGCTATTAAATATCGCCGTTTTTCTTGATGTTATCAGTATTTTCGCATTATTCTTTAGCAAATCTACTATCGTAGATAACATATTTTCTACACTTTCAAACTGTGAAGACGAAAAAGAAAAATCCTTTGAAATCAGTTCATCAAATCCATCTATTATTAAAGGCACTCGTCCATTTTCAATTTCATTTATCACTAACTTTGTGTCAACTTTATTTGCAAACTGATTCTCTATTTCCATGTGCAGCACATGTTTGAAAATTGACGCAGTTCTGTCGCGAGATAGTTCCGTAAAAAAAGGAAGTTTTGTTGTTTTTTCATTCAACATTTCATTTAAAATCTCGTATGCCGTACAAGATTTCCCATAGCCAGCAGCAGCCTCAAGAATTATAAGTAATGGACCTGAAGACCTAAGCATTTCATTACATATAAACTTTACCAGTGAATCGCCTACAACTGGTTTTTCTATAAGCGAGTCTTGATTATATGCACAAACTTCATACGGACTTTTGATATATGAGTAATGAGCTCCTTCAGGGAGCGTTTTTAGTACTTTTTCTACAAACGAATTATATTTCCTCTTTAGTCCACTAATTACAGCAGGAACGCTAAAGAAAGACTTAAACAATTGATTTTCTGCATCTTCCACCGATTGATAATTTCTGAATTCAACAGCATAACCAATCTGATTAAATTCATTTTGAAGCTTTTTGGCATCCTCACACTCCTTATCATCTGTGAGAATATCAACGCCATTATACAATCCCTTTGTAAAGGCAAAAGCATACGCATTTGTCATTTTTTTTTCTAATGTATACCCATATTTTTGGTAAACATTTAGAGCTTCATTTTCTAATAACATATTTAACCTTTTTTACAAATATAAATTTTCATCAAATTCTAGATTTCACAGCATCTATCTCTTCTGCATCAGTCACACCGTAGAGTTGATAGACAAGGGTGTTGACTTGTTTTTCTAAATCTGCGATTCGGTTTTGAGATTCTTCGACTTCGCTGTCACTCGCAATGATGTTCCCTGTTCCCTTCGACAAGCTCAGGGAACTTTTAGCGGCGATGATTTCATCGGCAAGGGTGGCGAGTTGTTGCAGGAGTTCTGCGTTGTCTAGGGGGATGCGGAGGTTTTCGAAGTAGGCTTTACGGATTTCTCGAGTGCCGCCCATGAGTTCGGGGCAGTTGTACCATATCCAAAGTTTGACGAGGTTCGAATTGAATATGGCGAGGAGGGCCTTAAGGAGAGATCCTTCGACTATGCTTACGCTCCGCTCAGGATGACACTCTGTTTCATCCGCAATGACGGTTGTTTTTTCTGTAATGATAAAAGATTTGTCGTTGCCGAAAGAGCCGGTTTCGTCGTAGGTAAACGGGAATACCGATGTCATGTTCGGATACATGATTTTCGGTTTGGCAAATTCTTTATAATAATCAGCAGCCCAACGCTGTAATGCATACCATTCGTAGCGAATGCCTGTTTCGGCCTTGTTTCGTGCTGAGAGTTTTTCTTTGTAACTCAGCAGATGTTTGTAAACAGCGGGATATTCCTTTTCAAATTCTATTTCCGCCTCTTTGGAACACCCGACAATGTTCGGATTCAAATGTAACGGGAAATGCCAAGGAACGAATAAAATATATTGATCATCCTTTTCCGTTTTCCAAGCATCAATATCTCGCCCACGTAATAACGGCTTTATTATTTCAGCACTTTTCGCATCTTCAGAAATTAATTTTTCTTTTGTTTTGCCATCAATAAAAAACGCGTCATTATAACCTGTCTTTAAACCGTAATTAATTGTAATCGGCATATCCTTCAAAGCCGTGCCGACATTCATTTTCTGCAATACGGAATCGTGGAGTTTGTTGCGGACACTCCATTCGCTCGCTCCGAAATTTTCTGCCGGGAACTCGAATGTCGCCGCCTTGACTTCTTTTTCGAATTCGCCGTGATAGTTCTTGCTGTTCAGTGAGCACGCCAAAACGGGCATCTTGTCGCCGGACTTTTGCGATACGAATATGCACACGTAAATGGTCGCATCGGCAAAAAACTGGACATCGCCAAAGTTGAGAATTTTCTTGAGCGAGGTCTGGCTCATGAATTGCCGCAGTTCCTTGCCGTAATCCACGAGCATCCACTTGTTCGGCATGATGAACGAGAAATATCCGTTCTTTTTCAGCAGGCTGTAGGCACGTTCCACAAAAAGGCAATAAAGGTCTGCGGACTTGTTGTAGCAACTGTAATCCCGTTTGCTGTAAACGTCGCTCATCTCGCCCATGCTCTGGAGTTGCACATACGGCGGGTTTCCGATGATGGCGTCGAAGCCTGTAAAGCGGCCTTCGTCGTCGAGGATTTCTGGGAATTCGAACATCCATTCGAGCGAATTGGAAAAGTCGATGGTGTCGCCCGCAGTGCCCTTGTATTCCTCGAACATTTCAATCTGTCCGTCTTCAACCATTCGGCTTTTGAGCGATGCAATCTTGTGCCGGAGCATCATCTTGGAACTCTGCGACTTGCCCGTTTTGTATTCCTGCACAAGTTGTCTGTATTCAATAAGGCTATTCTTGAGGCTGTCCCGTTTGCGGTCGGCTCGTTCATCACGAGTAAGATAGTCCGCGATCAAGCGTCCGTTCTGCACGGGGTATTTGCTCAGCAGCGAATCGCCGACTTTGATATTGATGTCGATGTTCGGGAGGGTCTGAAGTTGCTTGTAGCCGCTTTCCTTGGTGTAGTAGGCGTTCTTCAGGAGTTCAATCCAAAGGCGTAAACGGCAGATGTTCACGCTGTTGGGGTTCAAGTCAACGCCGAAAAGGCAATTCTCGATAATACGGCGTTTCTCATTGAACAAGGCTTCTTGATACCGCTGGCTTTCTTCGTTGCCCGGCTTGTATTCAAACGGTTCGCCCTCGTCGTCAACTACAGAAAGTTCGTCGTTATCTACTTTCAAAATCAGGTCGCGACGTTTGATGCGTTTGCCTTCCGCATCGCACAAAATGTTCAATTCCGACTTGATTGCAAGCAGGCGATTAAGCGCCGACACCAAGAAATGCCCAGAGCCCACGGCGACATCGGCAACGCGGATGTCATCAACAATTTCATTCGCTTCTGAAATATCTTCAATCTTGTCCGAGACATCTTCCAAATTTTCGCATTTCCAGGACTTTTTCTCGTTGAACTTCTGCACAACCGTCCGTTCCAGCACATCGCGGGCCATGTAGTCGGTGATGAACCCTGGCGTAAAGAAACTGCCGTCTTTGTAGCCGTTGATTTTTTCGAAGATAAGTCCGAGAACCGACGCGTTGATGAGCGTCTTGCTCGTAGAAGTCACACCGCCTTGTGCATCGCTTGCAAAGTTGTACGCATCAAGGAACTTGAAGATGTAATCCAGATTCGGGAGCGTGCCTTTTGCGCGTTTGCCGCGTTCATCCTTCAAAACGGTCTTGCCCCAAATTTCCATCTGGGCATCGGGAATGCCGCGGATTTTCAGGTGCTTTTCGTCTTCGGTCGGTTCGAACAGCGAACTGTTCAGGTAAGGGACATTCGGGAAACGCTTGAGCACGTCTTCGTCGCGGTCCTCAATTTTCTTGCCGAGCACCTTGAAAAAGAAAATGTTCAGTTCGTCAAAGTTCGCTATTTTGTCCGTACTCATGAACCGGTACGATGCATCGCCCTTTTGATACATGAGGATTTGCGATTCGACAAGTTTCAGGAACAGCAGGCGGTTCACCCATGTGATGCAGAGACGGAGTGCCATTGCCTCGCATTCTTCCTTGTTCGGGAAATCGTCTTCGAGCTGGTAGATGGCACTTTCGAGGAGGCTTGCCTTGTCACGATTTGCGGGGTTCTTGCGTCGGATGACTTTCTTGCCGCCCTTGTCTTCTTTTACTTCTTCGAGACCGATGATGTGCAAGAGTTCCGCATAAAAGTTGCGGTCGAGACTGTTGCTGTCGTTTGCAAAAGGCTTCGCGAGGAGGGTTTCCGGGGAGAGGAATTTGTAAAGGGGGAGGAGCTTCTTGTCATCGTCTTTCTCCACGGCCTTTACTGCACTTTCCAAAGAAAAATGAACGACAGAAATATCGCAAGATTTCAGAAAATCATCTATTGCAGGTTTCGCGATATCGTTGTAGAAATCAGATGTCTTGTTGCCGCTCATCTGATTCGCCTTGAATTTTAGGAACTGATCGTATATCGGTTTTGACTTGTTCCCAAAATAGCGGATAAAGTTCTTAACGTCGAAGAAATACCATTCGTCAAAATTTGTGATGGCGAGCCACTTGATTTCGTGATTGCCCGAATGCACGTATTCCAGCATAAAGTAATAGACGAGTTCCTGCAACGATTTTACGTTCGGATGCTCCGCCGAAAACATTTCTGCCGCATTCGTCGGCGACTTCGCTTCGATAATCACTGCCGGCTTTGCACTTGCCGTATTGCCGTTAAAAATCGCAAGGTCTATCGGGCGGTTGACCTGCACCGAATAATCGGGTTCAAAAATCTTGCGTAAAAAGTTCCAGATTTCGCCCTTGTGGTATTCTTCGTCCTGCGCCGAATTCCGCTTGCTGTAAAGATTCTTGAGCGAAAGCTTGAAATCCTCCATCTTTTCGACGGGGACAGGGAGCTTGAGAAACGCGGAATTGACGGACTTTTTAGGCGAAATGAACTTGATTGACATACAACGGAAATATACCCTTTTTTGAAGACAAAAGATGGCAATCTCAAGATTTTCGAGGCAAATCTCGTTTTTTTTGCAGTCGGGGCGTTGCGGGGTGTCCCCGCTAGAAGGGGTAGCGAGCACCAAAGTGCGAGCGAGGGGGAGACTTCCCCCACCAAAATAATTTTCAAAAAAATCGCGCGGGCCTATTGACAATTTGTAGCCGATTGGCTACTTTCTAAATATCGACAAGGCAAAGGAGTTGAACAATGAAAAAAAATGATGCAGAAGTTTCTGATTTGGATGTTGCCGATCTTCTTAAAACAGAAGAAGACGTAAAACTCTTTTTGGAAGAAGCCCTTGCCGAAAACGACCCCGTCCTCTGGCAGCATGCTATTGGAGATGCAGCCCGGTCAGTCGGAATGAAAAAAATCGCCGAGTCTGCGGGCCTGAATCGCGAAAGCTTGTACAAGGCGCTAAGGGAAGACGCGCATCCGAGATTCGACACCATCATGCGTGTGCTGAACGCCATGGGTTTAAAACTCTGCATAACCCCCTGTGCAGTCGCCGAGAAAAAGGCCGTGTACAAAGTTTAACTCCCAGCACTAGAAAAGGTGGTATTATGGATCGCGGATGGGATTGTGGAATCGGTCGCCAAGCCAACTTGCTCAGTACCATGGCTTTCTATATTTAACACACACTTTCAACCCCGAGACACACATGGAAGAGACTTTCAAGACCAGAGGCGTTTGCGCGACGACGATCCAGTTCACGCGCGACGGAGACAAAATCAGGAACATCCGCTTTACGGGCGGATGCAACGGCAACCTGAAGGCAATCGCGAAGCTCTGCGAAGGCATGAGCGCCGAAGATATCGCGGCAAAGCTCTTGGGCAACACCTGCGGCGGGAAGCCGACTTCGTGCGCCGACCAGCTGGCCCGCGCCGTCCTCGGGAAAGAAGCGTAATATCTTAAACATTACCGTTTCTTGAATACGACGATTTCAGCGCCAGCGCTTGAGCGTCGGGAAGTACTTGCGAAGCTCCGCCTTGTACTCTTCGCGGGAAAGGCTCTTGCCTGTATTCTTGTTGAATTCATCGACGAACTGCGAGCAGAATTCGACCATCTGCTCCATGTTGAAGTCGCCGGTGAAGGCACCGTCTTTGTAGCAATAGATGCAGTATTCTTCGTTCTTGCTGCCGTCGGCGTTGGTGCCCAAGATTTCCGGCGTGAGCGGCATTCCGCAGCTCTGACAAAACTTCATTTCCATAAGTTCTCCTTTATTTGATACGTACACAAATGTACACCATTTAGAAGGCTCTGTCAAGCCTAATCGTACTCAAATGTGTAGCTAGCAAAAAAGTGGTTTTTGTAAGCCCTTGTTTTACTGCTTTTTCGCTGTAACAATATAGAAAAAAGGCTTCAGAAGTCAGCTATAGCCATTCGCAGCGTATTCACAGCGTATAATTTCGCTTGACAGAGCCGTTCTAGACATCGCAGTCGAAATGCAGTTATAATAATGTATTACCGTAGCGAAACCTAGCCGTATAAATCGGCTTGACAGAGCGAAAACAAAGGCTGTGTCAAGGCGGAACGTACTTTTGGTCAGGGCTGGCTAGCAAACCTTCTGGATTTTGTAAGCCCCTTCAAAACTGCATTTTTTTCTGCAGAAACGCAATTTTTTGGCTGAAACAGGCTTTGGCGCCGCAGCTTTCTAATAGCAACTAAACAATAATCATTCAGCAAGTTCATAGCGTACAGATTGGCTTGACGCTGCCGAACCTGATCTTGCAGTCGTAATTCAGCCAAAATACAGTGGATAAGCAGTTTCAAACCGGCCGTACGTTTTAGCTTGACAGAGCCTTTTCCCAAAGAAATTCTTTCAAATTCAAGCCGTTGTTTGCATACAACGTAATAAAGACGGTACTTTCCAGGCAAAAACACCCCAAAAAGTACTACTTTTTCTAAAAAATTAGCCCAAAGCTACAGTTTTTCGCAGAATTCTTCCATGCTCTGCGCGAAGGATGGCGCGGAGAAGGGCCACCTTTTTTCAAATTCTACGCTTTTTCAGCTTCACCTTTTTTGGCCTATATGACATTTGGGTACCTAAATTTCTCGTAACCCTTTGATTTATAAGGCGTTGTAGCAAATTTTTCTTTTATGGGAAAAATTTGCTTTT
>NZ_FRCW01000014.1 GCF_900143055.1 Fibrobacter sp. UWR3
TCATACCCGTTCCCATTCCGAACACGGAAGTCAAGCCTCCCTTCGCCGATGGTACCTGGCCCCCGGGCCCGGGAGAGTAGGGCGCCGCTGGATTCTCGCCCCCTTGACGGTAAACCGTCGAGGGGGCTTTTTTTTATGTACCGTTCCGCCTTGCGGCTCCACTCTCGCCATCACGGCCGGTTGATACCGGCCGCTTATGGCTCACGGGCCCCTGCCTAACGGCGGGGGGCCTCTTCGTTTTTAGGAGAGGCCGTTCGGCCCTGACGCAGGAACTGCGCTATGGTACGGCCTCACTCTCGCCGCCACGACTCGTCAGTACGAGTCGCTTGCGGCTCACAGCCCCATGAGGTAAACCTCGTGGGGGGCTTTTTTTATACCCCCGACAAACGTCCCTGCCGACTAGAAACATCCTTTTTTATATTTTCAAGTAAATGGAGATGAAATGAAGTTAAAAGCTCTTGCTATTCTTGTCCTTAGCTGTATTTTTTTCTACGGCTGCGCTGCCACGCTCCCTATGAAGGAACCTGGAGATAATAACGCATTGGTTGCAATTCGTAGCCAAGCAAGTGGTTCTTACTTTATTGGGCTTGGGTTAGGCATCTTTGGAGATGAACCCTTGCAGTTTATTTTGAAGAGCAAGAATTCTGACAAGGAATATGTATGCAAGCGTTTCAACGATAAGATTTGCGTCGCCGCTAATATCCCTGCAGGCGAATACGAGGTGACTACTGCAAATTCTCCGCTCAAGCAGCCTATCGTTGGGACTCCTGTCAAGGTTGAACTTGGCGACTATAGGTTTGACATTTCTGTAGAGCCAGATGTGAACTACGCGGGCAAGTTCGTAGTCAAAACAGAGCAGGATGGCACTGTTCTTAAGGTTGCTTCCTGGGAAAATCAGGTTTTGTCTAGCGAAGACAATGCGTTATTGGATGAAATTATGGCAAATAGTGCCGAATCCGGCTGGAAGCGCCCTCGCGCAATCCAGTAACCATCCCTTTACACATATTGCGTTTTTCTCAACATTTTTCACCCGGACTGCATTCCGGTGAGCGACATTCCCGCGGTTTGAATATAGATTAGATATGGTTGTTTGAAGTCTGCGCGAAAGGAGTGTTTATGAAACGCGCGTGTTTGGGTGTATTCTTTTTGCTGTTGTGCGGGCAAATTGCCTGGGCCGACCTTATTCTGCATTTTCAGTCGCCGTGGCGCGGCGATGCGACCCGCAGCGAATATGTGCCGCATGTTCTGGGTGGTGCGGGTGGCGACTACAACCCGCATTTTGACGCAAATTCCTCGACGATGATGAAGAGCGATGGCGACGGCTGGTTCACCTACACGTGGGTGGGCAAGACGCTCGCCGATTTCCAGGACTGGATGAGCTTCAACATCAAGGCCTGCCCGAATACTGCCGATAACAACTTCAATAACAACAACTGCGTCGCCTGGAATGCTGGCGATTTCAAGATGGGCGAGTTCTTTGGCTCGGAGACGGAGCTCTGGCTGTACACGGAGGCCGACGGTACCTACGAGAAGTCGTTCATGGCTCCGGGCTCGAAAATCGTGTGGTTCAAGAGCCCGTGGGGCAACAAGGCCCTGCCCCAGATGATTTTCGGGGCGGATTCCGTGCTGATGCGGTTCATTCCCGGCGATGCCTCGAAGTGCGGGTGGTTCTACGGCTCGGTTACGCCCGCGATGATGGCGGCGAACCCGATACAGAGCGCTTACTTTGTCCGCTACAAGGCCCCGTGGTATACATTCCCGGCAGACAGTGCCGCCGTCGTGGAACTTGCTGCGGCACTTGCGGCCGCCGACACGGTGTTTGTCGACGGGACGGCGGACGCACCCGAGGTGACGCTTGAAATCGGGAGCAAGGGCGAATGCTTTGACCCGACGCGGGTACTTCACGTTTATCACCCGTGGCGCACCAACACGAGTTACCGCGACAGCGCCTTCTACATCTCGGTGGACAACAACATCATGAACCAGCCGACTCCGCTCACGGCTGAGGGCGAATACAAGTACTGGCGGCATATCAGTTTTGACGATTCGCTGGTGAGTTCGCCGAAGTGGAATTCGACGTGGGCGTGGGTGCAGTTCTATCGCGGGCAGAACGAGTGGCCGCAGCACAAGTATTTTGACGATGCGGAGCGCCCGCTGGCCACGGACCTGTTCCCTGCCGGCATTTACGAGACGTGGATGTTCGCGAGCACGTCGTTGCATGTAAAGGATTTTGTGTATTACCCGCCGGAGCCGAAGGTAGTGCGTTTGCTGAGCCCGTGGGACGACATGTCGCCTTCGATGTTCGTAGTTTCAATGGACGATACGGTAAAGATGGGCCCGCTGCCGATGGACCGCCAGAAGGATACGTGCGGCTGGTACGAGGGTACCTACTACAAGCATGTGGATGACTGGGGCGTCTATTTTAAGCAGACGTTCGGCATGGATTATTACAGCATGGGCGGCATCGCAGTCGAGGGCAAGGACCTGGGCGAGGCGGTGCATCTTGACTCGGTGCTGAAGGTGCGCGATACGGTGTGGGTGCACCCTTACCCGGTTTCGAGCAGTGCCCCGCTGCTGGACGTGGCGTTCCCGAACCACCTGGGACGATGCCCCGAGATGAAGATTTCGGCGATGGTGGTGGACTGGGCCGGAGAATCGTATGCGGACGCGATTGACGTGGATTTCGGCAACATCTACAACGGCAACCCCTATACGTCGGTGTGGGGGCTTAACCAGAATGGCGAAATGGATACGCTCAAGACATGCGGCGGGCACGTGCTGGGGATGGTTCAGGATAAACTAGTAAACGGCTTGCCTGCGCGCGTGGATTCGTTAGTTTATCCGTGGAACCAGTGTTCCGCGGCGCACGAGATCGAGAAATGGTTCGTGCCGCAGGTGGTGGCGACCGATGCCGCGGGCAAGGAATACACGAATGCGACTTGCCGCGATATTGATTTGACGCTCGACGAGGAAGGGTTCTGGCTTGCGGACTTTACGAACGAGAACGACTGCAACGACACGCTGAACCCGGGATTCTACCCGATTGACGATTTCGAGTACCTGGATTCCGCGAAGACGGTGAAGAACCCGAAATTCGACTGGAACGTGAGCGGCTGCAGGCACAACTACAGCTTCGCGATGAAGATTTCGGCGCAGTTCCAGTACATTCCGGGGCAGTACTTTGAGTTCCGCGGTGACGATGACGTGTGGGTGTTTATCGACAATCGCCTTGCGGTGGATATCGGCGGGTGCCACAACCCGGTAGAAGGCGCGGTGAACCTCGATACGATGGGGCTCGAGGAAGGCAAGATCTATCCGTTCCATATTTTCTTCTCGGAAAGGAACGCGACGGGTTCGAACTTCAAGATGCGTACCTCCATCAACCTGCAGACGGAAAAGCGCTACTTCCCGGTGGAGCAGCATACGGATGACGGGACCATCGAGTACGTGATTCTGCAGATTCTTACGGAAGAGAACCTCACCTGCGACATTTCGAGCGTGGGCAAGGTGGATACGACGCTTGCGGAATCCTCCTTCATTCTTTACGGGCAGACGGCGCTCCAGCAGGGAGAGGCGTTGAAGCCGGGCGTGAACTACGGGGGCATTACCATCAACGAGAACATGGCGGGCTTTGTTATCGATACGGCGGCGATTGTGCGTGCGCGTGCGCTCCCGCCGGGAATGTACATGCTCGATTTTTACCTGGTGGCGGACCCCTCGCAGCGTTCGCAGGTGTATTTTGAGGTACCGGAATACCCGCTCCCGGATATCGCGTTTGCGGATGCGGCGGGCGAACCGTTCGACCCTGCGGGCTACAACCTGCTGATGGAACGCATGGGCCAGCCCGGGGATAACGGCTCGAAGGATACGCTGATGGCGTTCGTCTCTTACCCGGTGACCATCATGGTGACATATATCGGGCAGGTATGCGCGGATTGCATTGTGACTGTTGACCTCACGACTGCGGATTCGCTCTCGTTCCTGGATGCGAACGGACAGCCGATTACTAGCGTCACGACGGATTCTACAGGATATGCGACGTTCTACGTGATGGGATATGCGGCTGTGAACGATGCCTCGTTTACGGTTTCGGGTGGCGAGGTTGCGAATAAGTTGGTCTGGGGTGGCATAAACCTGATGGAACCGCCTGTGCCGTTTGCGAGCAAGGGCTACATGTACGACCGCGATGGCGACGGCATGCCCGATAGCCTGCATATTCCGTTCAGCGACAAGCTCGATAGCGATGTGCCCGATACGCTCGCGTGGTCGTTTGGCGATTCTACGTGGAGGACGACAACGACGGTTGATGCGGTGCGCGGCCTGATACAGAACGAGTCGGATATCGTGATTGTGGGCGACCCGCTGCTGGAGCGCGTATTTACCGGCGGGAACAAGGAAATCTACCAGGGAGGCCTGCATTACCACTACACCTACTGGGACGAGGACAAGGGCGACTCGATTTCGCTTGCGATGAACGGCGTGATAGAGGATAAGGTGGGCCCGGTACTCATGAGCGCCATCGTGACTCCGGGTACGGACAAGCTCACGACGCTTACGCTGTTGCTGAGCGAAGGGACGCTCGACACTAACCTCGCTGCGGCCGACATGTTCAGTTTCAAGATATGGCGCATGGGTGCGGAAGCGTCACTGCAGGCGGTGACCCCGAAGGTGACCCACATGCAGAACGGCGTGCGGTACGACCTGTACTATTACGGCGACGAGACGATGGTCTTGCCCGCGGTGGGCGATTCGGTGCGGCTTATGCCGGGCGTGTTGCGCGACCTGAACGGCAACGTGCCGCATTTTGAAAACCCGTGGGTGCGAATCATCGGCGGGCAGCGCCTGCTGGTGGAGGATGCGGGCCTGGTGACCCTCACGGAAGAACGCGCGCTTGAAACGTTTGCCTGGCAGGAAGGCGTGAAGCCCATAGTTGTTGACCCGGAGATGTCGCTGAAGGATGCCATCGAACAGCACGGGCTCCCGGGCCAGCTGCTGAACTACGACATGCAGGAACTGGCGCTCACTGCGGGCGATTCCGTGTCGATTGATTCCATACGCATCGTGTGGGAGGTGAGTTACTTCTCGAGCCTCGGGCAGTTCGTGAACCGGGCGAAGGGTTCCGTGGCTTGTTCCGATGCGGATATCTTTGGCGGGGACTGTCGGAAAAATCCGGGCAAGGTGTTCCTCGCGTGGAATGCACGTAGCGACAAGGGAAGGCTCGTGGGTACGGGCGCGTACATCTCGAAACTCAAGTGGAAGGTAATGGCTGGTCCCGAAAAGGTGGGCAGTCGCGACGATACGTTTACGCTGGGCGTGAGACGCGGGAAATAACTATGTGAGTAACAAGCCCCTGTTATTGCGATTTCATCGCATAAACCGGTGCCTCAACAATAGAAACAAGCAAGCTTGTTTCTGCTGTACTCGGCTTAGGTTTATTTAAACAGGGGCGGTTGCGAGAGTGAGCGCATGCCGGAGTAATTTAACACCGGGGTGTAGCGCGAACGGTCTACAGTGAGCAAAAAGCGCCTCGTCTTAACGAGGCGTGTTTGCGAGAGTGAGCGCATGCCGGAGTAATTTAACACCGGGGTGTAGCGCGAACGGTCTAAATCGGGTATTTGTCCTTCGCGGCTTCGAGTTCGGCGCTGGTCCGTTCCCATTCCGCGTAGAGGCTGTCGACAAGGTTCTTGTTGTTGTCCATGTCTTTGGCGATGGCGGTGATGGCGTTTCCGTCGCCGCTTTCCGAGGCGGTCACGAGTTTTGCCTCGAGTTCGCCGCCGAGGGCTTCGGCCTTCGCGATATCTTCCTCGATTTTTGCAAGTTTCTTTTCGAGCGGCTTGATGACCTTGCTGCGTTCGGCGATGTAGTCGGCGCGGGCCTTGCGGTCTTCCTTTGCGCGGGGCGTTGCATTTGCGTTGCCTGCGGGGGCGGCGTTATCTGCGCGGCTTGTTCCCGAGTCGCTATTCACGTCGATGTTCGATACCTTGATGTTCGCGGAGTTTGCTCCGCCGGGCTTCTTTTCGGATGCCCAGCCCACCTTCTCGAGGAAGTCAGCGTACGTGCCCTCGAATATGCGGCAGGTTCCGCCGTCGAATACCACGAGCCTTGTGGCGAACGCGTGCAGGAGTTCCTCGTCGTGGGTAACCACCAGCGCGGTGCCTTCGTAGTCTTCGAGCGCGTCGATGAGGCTCTCGATGCTTTCCATGTCGAGGTGGTTCGTGGGTTCGTCGAGCAGCAGCATGTTGCAGGGGCTCGCGAGAATCTTCCCGAGGAGCACGCGGCTCCTTTCGCCACCGGAGAGTACCTTCACCTTCTTGAGCGCATTGTCGCCACTGAACATCATGAGGCCCGCAAGCCCGCGGGCGCGGCTCTTCTGCGATACTTCTTCAATCGCCGATGCAATTTCTTCTTCGACGGTGTTGTCGAGGTTCAGGCGGTTGATATTCGTCTGTCCGAAATAGTTTATCTGTAAGTTCGGATTGTAGGTGATTTCGCCTGCGGTCGGCTGCAGTTCCTTTGCTATCAGGTTCAGCAGCGTCGTTTTACCGCGGCCGTTCGGGCCGATGACTGCGATGCGGTCGCCCTTGAAGACTTCCATCGTCAAGTCGGTAATGAGCTCGGGGCCCATTCCCTGCACGGTGCCGTCTTCGCCCTTGTTCGGGTACGCGAACGAGAGCCCCTTGATTTGGAGCATTCTCTTGCCGGGGAAACCTGCCTCGGTAAAGCTGAATTCCAGATTGCGTTCGTGCGTGAGGCGCTCGCCCGTGGCAAGCTTTGCGGCGGCCTTTATCTTGGACTGCACCATCGCGGCCTTCGCGGCCTTGTAGCGGAAGCGCTCGATAACCTTCTCGAGCTGTTCCTTTTTCTTCGCTTCGTTCTCCTGCGTGCGCTGCGCGACTTCCTCTTCTTCGGCCACCGTTTCGCGGAGCTTTTCTACCGTGCCCTTCACCTTGCGGATCTTGTGGCGGAAAATCCCGGCGGTGTGCGTGCAGACCTCGTCCATAAAATGGTGGTCGTGCGTTATCAGGAGCACTTCGCCCTTCCAGCTGCGCAAGAAACGGCTGAGCCAACGCATCGACACGATGTCGAGGTAGTTTGTCGGTTCGTCGAGCAGGAGCATGTCGGGCTCGCTTGCGAGGACTTTCGCGAGGTTCAGGCGAATCTGGAAACCGCCCGAGAGGAGCGAGGGGCTCTTGTGCATGGATTCCTCGTCGAACCCGAGACCGAACAGGATTGCCTCCACCTTGTGTTCTTCCAGCCAGCCGTCTTCGTTGGGTTTCAGGACGCTGCAGGCCTCTTCGTGCACGGTTGCGTGCGTGAAGTTCAGGTGCTGCTGCAGGTAGCCCAGCGTGTATTTCTTGGGAATGTCAATGGAACCGCCGTCGAGGCATTCCTGCCCGAGAATCATCTTGAACAGTGTGGACTTGCCGCAACCGTTACGGCCTACGAGCCCAACGCGCTCATGGTCGCCCACGAGCAGGCTCGCGCCATCGAGCAAAACTTGCACGCCGAATGATTTGGAAACGTTCTGAATCTGGATCACGGGGGGTAAATTTAGAATTTTTTATTTTTCCTGTACCATGGCAGAGAATGAACGCGATATCGAAAAAGTTGAAGGCCAGAAAGTTGCCGACAAGCACCCGGTCGGTAACTTTATGTGGAGCGTGGCTGTGGGTAGCCCGGTTATTTCCTTCATTGTGCACCGCAAGAAGGTGGGAGCCGAGTTCGTTGTCACCCTGATTTGCATAAACATGCTGCTCAATCTTGGCGACAAACTCTTGATAGGGAGCCTTGACTGGAACCAGTATCCGCTTTTGAAAATCCCGGTATTCCTTGGATACTGGGCGGCGCGATTCTGTGTACTGGGGAAGGCAGGCGCGTGGAGAATGAAGGTTGATGCGCCCAAGTACGATGCGGAAGAATTCCGCCAGAAGGAAAAGATTGCCATTATCGTGGGCCTAATTTACTCGGCGCTCGTCATTACCGTCGATGTGATGGAAGCGCTGCAGTAACTTGTAACGATGATGAAAAAGTATTTAAAGTTGTATGTCGCTGTTCTAGTTGTTTCTCTGGTATCCATATTCGAGATTCAGCTTAGCAAGACTGCTGTTTACGAAGAGGAATCTCTCGATTCCGGTATCAAGGTGCTGGCGCAAATGCAGGACTTGCGGGAATCGTATGCGAATGCTTCCGTGGATAGCTCGCTGGGTACTCCTTTTCGTCGGTATGCAATGCACACGATGCCTGTTTACGGGAAGGAGTTTCACTCGACGCTCATAGAATATCCTTATGGAAGTTCCAAGCGCACGGATTCACTTGCGGCAAAGCCTGCACATGGCATTATCTTGTATGTACACGGTTACAACGATTACTTTTTCCAGAGGGAACTTGCCGAGAAGGCGGATTCGGCGGGCTACGCCTTCTTTGCGATAGACCTGCACTATTGCGGGCGTTCGTTTATGCCCGGCGATGCTCGTGGCGACATGCGGAATATGCGCGAGTTCTTTGCGGAACTTGACTATGCCGTGGAACTTGCCCGCGTCATAACGAAGGAACGTGCGGATTCGCTCCCGATGGTCTTGATGGGGCATTCACAGGGCGGCTTGCTGGCGGCATTCTATGCGGACCATCGTCCGGAAGAGAAGTTCGCGGCGCTTGTCCTGAACAGTCCGTTTTTCGATTTCAACTTCAATTGGCTCGTGCGCAATCTCGCGATTCCTGTTGTTTCGGAAATAGCGATACTCCTGCCGGATTTTTCGATTGGTTCGAGCGGGAACCCGAATTACGCCTATTCACTTGACAAGAAATATTACGGCGAGTGGCTGTACAATACGGAATGGAAAAGCGAAAGCCGTCCGGAACAGTTTCTGGGTTGGGTACGTGCGATTCACAAGGCGCAACAGGAACTGCACAGGGGATTCCATATAAATTCACCGACGCTCGTGATGCACGGCGACTGCACCGAGAAGAGCGAGGAATGGTCCGAGAACTACATGCACTGCGACGGCGTGCTCGACGTGGAACATATCGAAAAGTGGGCGCCGAAAGTCGGGCCGAACGTGAAGACGGAAACGGTAGCGGGCGGCCTGCACGATTTGTTCCTCTCGCGCAAGGCGGTTCGCGACGAGGCGTACGCGAAGGCGTTCCGGTTTATCGATGAGAGCCTGTAATTAATCTATCTCAAGTTTTTGCCCTGTAGAAACTGCGTGCGAAAACTTTCTATTATTTGGCTGGAAAGTTTTAGCAAGGGCTCAAGATGATTATCGACCTGAAAGGCATGGAAACGACGGTGCTGCCGAACTTCAAGGGCGGCGAGAAGGAATACAAGGCAAAGATGTACTTTGACGGGACGACCCGCATTATGCACGGGACGCTCGAACAGGGGGCATCCATCGGCTATCACAAGCACGAGACCAACAGCGAAATCATGTTCTTCGTCGCGGGCAGGGGCAAGGTGCTGTTCGACGACGGCGTGGAATATGTCGAGGCTGGCCAGTGCCACTTTTGTCCGAAGGGCCACAGCCACAGTCTGATTAACGAGAACGAGGAACCGCTCGTGTTCTACGCGTGCGTTCCGGAACTTGGATAATTAAGGTTTGAGATTGCGACGACCCCACATCGGCAAGCTCAGTGGCCTTGGACCACGCAACGATTAAAAAAACGGAGTATACAAGATGTCTAAACTGATGCGTTCTATTTCGGGTATCCGCGGGATTGTCGGCGATACCCTCACCCCGCAGGTCTTGAAGAGCCACGTGCGCGCCTTCCTCGAGATTACGAAGGCGAAGCGTGTGGTCATCGGGCGTGACAGCCGCCCCACCGGCGATGCCATCGTGCAGTTTGTCGCGGGCATATGCCGTCTTTCCGGCGTGGACGTGGTGGATGTCGGCCTTTCGACGACGCCCTCGGTGGAACTCTTGACGGTGCACTTCAAGGCGGATGCGGGCATCATCATTACCGCGAGCCACAACCCGCTCGAATGGAACGCGCTCAAGTTCCTCAACAGCAAGGGGCTCTTCCTCGGGCCCGATGATGTGAAGAAGCTTTTCGAACTCGCCGATGCGGACAACTTCAGCTACCCCGACTACCGCACGATGGGCAAGTATGAGGTGGCGCCCGATGCCGACGGCATCCACATCGACGGGACGCTCAAGATTCCGTTCGTGGACGTGGAGGCGATTCGCGCGAAGAAGTTCAAGGTGGCCGTAGATGCCGTGAACGGTGCGGGCAGCTACATTGTGCCGCGCCTGCTGGAACAGCTCGGCTGCGAGGTGGTGCGCGTGCATTGTGAACCCGACGGCACGTTCCCGCGCGGTGCGGAACCGATTCCCGAGAACCTGGGTGACCTGCGCGATGCCGTAAAGAAGAACGGTTGCGCGCTCGGATTTGCGGTGGACCCGGATGCCGACCGCTGCGCCCTCGTGGACGGTTTAGGACAAAGTATCGGCGAGGAATACACGCTTGCGATTGCGACTGAAGAAGTGCTGAGCCAGAAGAAGGGAAGCGTTTGCGTGAACCTTTCTACGAGCCGCATGAACGAAGATGTTGCCACGAAGTACGGCTGCGAATTCAGCCGCGCGAAGGTGGGCGAGATCAACGTGAGCCTGCAGATGATCGAAAACGGCTGCATCATCGGCGGCGAGGGCAACGGCGGCGTGATTCTGCCGGCGCTCCACTACGGGCGTGATTCCCTTGTGGCGGCGGCGCTGGTGCTCAGCTGGATGGCGCATCATGACGGCGGCCCCGAGAAGTTTGTGGCTGAAAACCCCGCCTACGTGATGCCGAAGAAGAAGTTCGAACTCGGCGACAAGAAGGTGGCGGATATCCTCCCGAAGGTGAAGGCGGAATTTGCCGGCTGGAAGAGCGACGAACGCGATGGCCTGTGGCTCGGGAGCGAAAAGTCCTGGGTGCACGTGCGCGCGAGCAATACGGAGCCGGTGATTCGCGTGATTGCGGAGGCGCCGACTGCCGCAGAGGCCGAAGCCCTCTGCGCGAAGGTGGAAAAACTTATCTAGCGACCGCTCGTTCGTTGTATCGGGAACTGAACCTCCGGTTCCTCACTCGCTCTCACTACAAAGGCTCGTTAATACGAGCCTTTTCCGTTCACGGGCGGCCGCTCGTTCGTTTTTAAACCAGAAATAAAAAAGCCCACGGGAAAAATCCTGCGGGCATTTGCCTTTTTTTGGGGGGAATTTTTTACACCGCCGACATCAGCAGTATGGCGAGTACCTGGCCGCTCAGGATGCGGAGCAGCATGGTGAGCGGGTAGACGGAGGCGTACCCGATGTTCACGGCTTCGCTGTCGGCCTGGCTGTTCGCGAAGGCGAGGGCGGGCGGGTCGGTGGTGGCACCTGCGAGCACGCCGCAGAGCGAGAGGTAGTTCACCTTGAATGCGAGGTGCCCGACGGTCGCGACGATGGCGAGCGGGATGAACGTGATGAGTGCGGCCAGCCCCATGTAGTAGACGCCGTCGCCGTTCAGGAGCACGTCGAAGAACTTGATGCCCGCATTGAGCCCCACGCAGCTGAGGAAGAGCGTGAGCCCGAATTCGCGGAGCATGAGGTTCGCGCTGTTCGCCATGAAGAAGTTGAGCGGGCCGATTTTGCGCTTGCGGCTCAGGAGGATTGCGACGATGAGCGGGCCGCCTGCAAGCCCGAGCTTGAGCGGCGTGGGCATTCCGGGGATGGCGATGGGGATGCTTCCGGCGATGACGCCGAGAAGGATCCCGAGGAACGCGGGCAGGATTTCGGGATGGTCGAGCGCGGTGAGCGAGTTCCCGAGTTCCTTGGCGGCGGCCTCGATACCTTCTTGCGTTCCGACGAGCCTTAACTTGTCTGCAAACTTGATGCGGAGATCGAGGCGGCCGGTGAACTTGAAGCCGCTGCGGACAACGCGGCTCACGTTGACGCCGTAGCGTTCGGCGAGGGCAAGCGCGCCGATGGTCTTGCCCAGTACCTTCTTGTTCGTGACAAGCACCGTCTTAACCAAGATGGCGCTCGAGCCATCTGCAGCGGTTTCCTTAGTAATGGGCTTCTCGAGGCGCCTGCCGATAATCTTTTCCATGCTGGCGACTGCATCGGGCATGCCCACGATATGCACCTTGTCGCCTTCCTGCAATATGGTCTTCCCGTTCGGCGTGAAGATATCGCTGCCGCGCATCAGTCGCGTGACAACGACGCCGCTCGAAATCAGGTCCGGGATATCTTTCAGCATGGTTCCGAAGAGATTCTGGTTATCGACAGTGAGGCTGCACGATTCGATTTCCTTGGTGCTCGCCGCGATATCTGCGGCGTAATCCTTGGCGGCCTTGTCCGGGTTCTGCCTGAAGACGATGCGCACGAGGAGCATCACGAGGATGATGCCGATGACGCCGAAGGGGTAGGCAACGGCGTACCCGATGCCCGTAAGGGAGGTGTCCACGCCGGCCGCGGCAAATGCGGAGTTCGCGGCTCCGAGGGAGGGCGTGTTCGTGACGGCGCCGCAGAGCATGCCGATGAGTACCGGCACATTGCTGTGCATGTCGGTAAAGAAGTACAGGCAGAGCGTTACCACCACGCCGAGGAGCACGATGCTGGTCGAGAGTACGTTGAGCACGAGGCCGTGCCTGCGGATGGAATCCATGAATCCCGGGCCCACCTGCATGCCGATGGTGTACACGAAAAGTATCAGGCCGAATTCCTGGATAAAGTGCAGCACGTTGCCGTCGACGCGCAGGCCGATGTGCCCGAGGCCGATGCCCACGAAAAGTGCGCCTGCACCCCCGAGGCTTATTCCCTTGACCTTGACCTTGCCGAGCATGAGCCCGAGAGCCGCGGTAAGCGCGATGGCGATGACCTGTTGCGCGACGGAGGGTTTTGTGAATAAGTCGATGAGCCAGTTCATGGATTACTCTTTTACGCAGCGGACCGAGGCGAAGATGTTCTTGTTGAAGTGCTCGTAGGTGATGCTTGTGTCCGTGGCGCGGACGAGGTAGGCCCTGGAATCGTCGTAGCTGTCGCTGGTCCAGAAGCTTGCGCTGGCGCCCTTGTCGGCGAACTTGCCGTCGAAATAGCGGAAGCCTGCGAATTTCATGCCGAAGGAGGCCTCTTCCTTGAGGGCGGCCGCGTTAGCGTTCCCGAAGGCCTCCTTGAAATCCTGCTGCGTGGGGAGCGCCCAGCCCTTGGGGCACAGGCCCGTGGTGGCGGCGTTCCATGTGTAGAGGCGGCCCATGGCTTCGCAGTTCGCATGGTCGTTCCCGTAGCAGATGCTGGAATCGGGGGTGTAGATGTCGATGTTTTCGGCCATCCAGACCTTTCCGCCGATTTTCGTTGTCCTGTATGTCTTTTCGGAGCAAGAGAGCGTGCCCGCGGATTCGTCGTAGGTGCAGGTGTTGGCCTGTTCGCAGGCGGTAAGGGCGAGGGCTGCCGTGGCGGCGAGCGTTGCGAGGGCTGTCTTTAAAATCCGGTTCATAATAACTCCTTTTGATGCGGAATAATCCTGTTTTCGCGTGCAAATTTAGAACCGTAGATTCATATTGTCTAATATATTATTTATATTGAATTCATCAATTTTTTTTATGGATTTGCAAAAGCCAAAGGAAAAACGCCATGGAATTGACCCACCTCAGGTACTTTTTGGAGGTCGCACGCACCGAACACATAACGCAGAGCGCACGCAACCTGTGCATTGTCCAGCCCGCGCTGACGATGGCGATACACAAGCTGGAAGAAGAAATCGGGGTGCCGCTTTTCAAGTCGAGCGGGCGCAACATCAAGCTGACGGAATACGGGGCGCATTTCCTTTCGCGGGTGCAGCCTCTGTACGAGGAAATCGAGAGACTCCCGCAGGAACTGCGCAGCATGGCGAGCGACGATTCGGTAAAGATTCGCCTGAACGTGTTGGCGGCATCTTCGCTGATAACTTCTGCGGTGATTGCCTACAAGCGTCTGCACCCCGAAATAAACTTCGACCTGACGCAGAACGAGTCGTCGAGCCTGTACGACGTGGGCGTGTTCACGTATGCCGATGCGGGCAAGGTCAAGCCGGACGACGACGAGGTTGCCCGCTTTGACGAGGAAATATTCCTTGCCGTGCCGAACATGGAACAGTACAGGAAAGTGGACCGCATATCGCTCCGCCAGATGGAAGGCGAGAAGTTCATCGGGCTTGCGGGTACCAAGCAGCTACGCAGCATCTGCAACGAGTTCTGCAGGGGGCTCGGGGTGCGCACCGACATTTCGTTCGAGAGCGACAATACATCGGCCATCAAGGATGCGGTTGCCGCGGGAATCGGCGTGTGCTTCTGGCCCGAATTCACGTGGGGCCGTGTCGAGAGGCGCAAGATTCGCCTGCTCAGGATTGTGGATGCCCCGTTTAGGCGCGACCTGCTGGTGACGCTGCGCAGGAACAAGGCGGACAACCGCAATACGGAAAATTTCTACAGGTTCCTTGTGGTGTACCTGCGCAAGCACTTCCGCAGACACCGGTAGGCGGGGATCTTCTCTACAACTCAATTCCCGTGTCGCGCTCGATGACCGTCTCGCAGGCGGCCTTGAACGTTTCGGGAGTCGCGATGATGGTCACGGTCTTCTTTGCGCGCGTGATGCCCGTGTAGAGAATCTGGTTGTTCAGGAGCGGGTGGCCTTCCTGCTTGGGGAGGAACATCGTCACGTGATCGTACTCGGAGCCTTGCGACTTGTGGATAGTAATCGCGAAGGCGGGCTCGATGGCTTCGGTCGGGAACCATGAAAGCGGATAGAATACAAAACCCGTTTCGTTCTCGCTCGCCTTCCTGAGCATGATGTACGGCGTGGAATCCTTGTACACCACGATGCCCGTGTCGCCGTTGTACAGCTTGTACATCGCCTGGTTCTGGGTTATCATCAGGAGCTCTCCCGGGAAATAGCGGTCGGAGAATTTCTTGGCGCCGTAATCCCGGATGAGCTTGCCCGCGGACTTGTTGATTTGCTCTACGCCGAAAATTCCGCGACGTTCCGCCGAGAGGATTCTCTTTTTAAGCGAGAGTTCCCAGATTTCCTCGCACTTGCTCTGGTTTGGATTTTCCGGGTCGATTTCGAGCGCCATCTGCGGAAGTTTATAGAAATCGCCCATCCAGGAATGCAGAATCTTTTCGAGCGTTTCGGTTTCTTGCTTCTTGGTTTGCGTACCTGCGGGGAGCGAGTAGTAGAATACCGCGTCCTTCGGGAGGTTCTCGCTTTGCACGGGAACTTCCGTGCCGGAGTTTTTCGCGGGAGCGTCCGGCGCTACGGTGCTATCAAGCGCCGGATGCGGGGCAAAGGCGGGTGCGGTCATGGCGGTGCCATTTTCGGCGCATGCCTTGATTTCTTTTGCGAGGTTCCCGATGACGGAATCGTCGGTAAAGCGGTTCGACCTTGTGAGCCTGACGGTAAAATCCTTCTTTGACTTGGGCTTGAGAATTTCGCCCAGCACGGCGCCCGCGTCTACGGAAGGCAACTGGTACGGGTCACCGAGAATGAATATCTTCGCCCCTTCGGGTATTGCCTGCAGGAGCGATGCGAACAGGTTGATGTCAATCATGCTCGCTTCGTCAATCACGAAGATGGATTTTTCGGAGAACTGTTCCTTCGCGTTGTACGAGAATCCGTTGTTGCTCCTGGAATACTTGAGCAGGCGATGGATGGTGGAACCTTCAAGATCCTTGAGCTTCTTGTAGACTCTTGATTCCTTCTTCTCGGCGGTGTTGCCCGAACCGGCCTCGTACTTGAATTCATCCCTTATGCCCTTGAGCCCGTTCTGCAGGCTTTCTTGCATGCGGTCGGCCGCCTTGCCGCTGGGTGCCGCGAGGTAGATGGAATAACTGCATGTTTCGTCGTTGGGCGTCTTCAGGTCGCCCTGGGTCAGGATGCTCCACAGGATGTAAAGCACGACAGTTGTCTTGCCGGTGCCGGGCCCGCCCGTGATGATGAGGTTTTCGCGCTGCCCGCGGATTACGGCTTGCGCCTGTTCCGCATTCAGTTCGAGCGGGAAAACTTGCCCGCCCTTCTTGTACGTGGCGATGCCTGCAATCTTTTTCTGGATGCTTTCGATATCCGCCTCGCTCGGCAATTTGTCGCTGCCGTCCTTGAAGAGCGTGCCGGCGTATTTCTCGATGAGGATTTTTGCCCGGAAAAGCCTGTCGAGGTACAGGTAGGGAAGTTCGCCCGCGACGCGTGTCAGGATGAGCGGGGTGGATATGGCGCCTTCGCTGACTTCGCTTGTCTCGAGAGTAGAAATGATGCTTGTAAATTTGCTGGCGCAGTTGTGGAGTATGTCTTTTACACCCGTGTTGATAATTTGTTCAAAATCGTCAATTCCGTCTGTGGAAGTGGCCGCGTTGCCGGCAGTTTCCTTCAGGAGGAGCAGTCCGTTCCACTTGCGCGTCCAGCGTTTTGAAAATTCGCCTGCATCTAGCGGCACACGTGTGTTGCCGTCGTCCCAGAGCGAAAAGCAGAGGCACAGGAATTTCTGTGTGGATTCACTGATGTCGGGCTGCATCCGGAACAGTGCGTGAAGGAGGTGCTTGTCGAGTTCGGCGATGCCGCGCATATCCTTGAGCGTGCCAAAGAACGTATCTATCATCTTCGTATCCATATTAGTTTTCTCCCTCGTCCTTCTTTTTCTTGCTCATCAGCTTCTTGACTTCTCCGTATGCCTTTTCAAGGGATGCGTAATCCTTCCAGGTGTGCGCATAGATTCCCTTGCTCGTGGCACCGTCCGTACCGCGGAGGAATGCGTAGTAAATGCCGCCGAAGTGCTGCTCGAAAATCTGCTGTTCGTCGAGGCCTTTGCCCGATCCGTCGGCGCGCTTGCCGTAGAACTGCTTGAGCCACTGGATAAGGCAGTAACTGTAGAGCACCCGCTGGACGGAATAGTCCTCGTCCACCTTTTTCTTGATTTCCGCGTCGCTGTAGTTTTCGAGCGAGTCCGATTTCCAGTCAAGGATGGAGTAACGTTTTTGCTTGTTGACTTCGCGCACGAAAAGCAGATCGATGAAACCCTTGCACACGCGGTGCAGAATCGTAAGCGCCTCGGTTTCTGCAGGGGGCGCGTCCGTGCCGCTATCCTCCGGGTTCCCGGCATAGGCGTTCATGCCGAACTGCACTTCGGGCTTGTGGTCGTTTAGGGGGAGTTCTACCAGCCTGAAGGTTGCGTCGCGGTGGATTTCTGCACCCTCGATTACGGGGAGGCTTGCGTGCAGCGTGTTCCACACGAGGCGCGCGGTGATTTCGGTCCATTCCTTCTTGTGGGCGGCAATCGGGAGCGACTGCGCCTTGAATTCTTCCTCGATGACGTTCTCGAGTTCTGATGTTTCGATATTCGAGTTGTGCCCGAGCGCATCTTCGAGGGACTTGAACCTTTCCCCGAATGCCTTGAAGCGCATACGTTCGAGAATGTTGTGGAGCGCGTCGCCCACCTTTGTCCCGCGCGGGTAGTTTTCCATACCCGGTACGGGAATTTCTTCTGCCGTAGATTCGCCTTCCTTTTCGGTACGGCTGTCGTCGGCTTCGGCAATGGGCGTCTCGGCTCGGCCGGAAAGCGAGGAGTATGAATACTGCATTATGCTTGCGCTTGCGACCTTCCCCTGCAGGGATGCGATTTCCACCTTCTGTTCCGTGATGGCCTTGTCGAGGTCGACCGTATTACTGTTTGCCTCGTTTGTCCTGGCGAGAATGTCCTTGACGAGGTTCGCCTTTTCGGCGATGCCTTCCTGTGCGGTGACCCACTGGTCTTTTTTCAGCAGGCTGTCGTAAAGGCCCTTGCTGTTTTCGGCGAAGTTCTCGAGGGCGTCCATCAGGAAGTGGACATGCTTGAAGTGTCCGCTTTTTTCACCACCGGATTTGTACCACACGTCGTAACGCGGGATAAGCAACAGCGAAGATGCGCGTGTGAAGTCCACGTAGAACAGGCGTTTCCATTCTTCCATCTCTTCGCGCTGGCGGCATTCCTTCGCCGTGTCGCCAAAGCCGAGGTGCAGCGAGTCGTCTTTGCCGTGGGTGATGTAGGGCGGCTTGGAATTAGGCAACTGCTTGAAGCCCGCGACCGAAATGACTACCGGGAATTCGAGCCCCTTGGACGCGTGGATGGTCATTACCTGCACGGCGTTGAAGTCGCTGCCCTTTTCGACCAGGTCGCCGTTCTCGTCGTCGGCAGATTCCTCGTAGCGGGCGAGCCCCTGCAGGTGGCGGATAAGGTCGTCGAGCGAGCACCTGTGATTGTACAGATAGTCGATGGCGTAGTTGCCGATTTGGCGCAGGCGGGCCATGCTCTGCAACCGGGAAACATCCATCAGGCGGTATTCTATTTGCGTGTCGTCGTAGATGCGTTCCAGCATTTCGGCGTAACGGCGTTTCAGCGCGAGGGTCCTCCAGGAGGCAATCTGCAGGCGTTCCGGGTTGTTCGGGTCGTCAAATTCCTTGCTTTCGGCGTAGTGCAGTTCCTCGAGGCCGCTGGACTGTTCCGAGCCGCGGGTGGCGCGTTCCCTTTCGGCGACGACATCCTTGAAGAAGTCGGTAATGAGCACTTCGCTGAGCAGCTGCCTGTTCCATGAAGAAAAATCGGGGGCGTTTATCGCACGGAAGAGCGAAATCCATTCGGCGCATTCCCTGCTGCGGAACAGGTTCGTCTCCTTGTATTGCGTGTAGGGGACGCCCACGCTCCGCATGATGCTTTCGATGTTTTCCATCTCGCTGCGGGATTTTGCGAGAATGGCGAAATCCTTGAACGTCACGTTCTTGAGTACCGAATCGTGACCGGGCTTGCCGTAATCCTTGTCGAACACCTGGAGGCGCGTCGTCTTGCCGTCTTCGCGGAAGGAACACCAGTCGATAATATGCGCGACTGCCGTTGCGGCGAAGCTGTCTGCCGAGATGTCCTTCTCGCTGAGCCAGATGGAGCGGACTTCGTTGCCGTCGATTTCGGGCGCCTTCTTCTTCTGGCCTGCGTTCTCGCCTTCGGGAGGGTATGAATCCGTAAACTTCACGAGTTCGGGCATCCCTTCTGCGGGTGCGAAATAATTGCCGGAAAATAGCGCGTTGCAGCCGTTGATAATCCCGTCCGTGGAGCGGAAGTTGTGCACGAGGTCAATTTTCTTGCCGATTTCGCCTGTCGCCTTCTTGTACACGTTCACGTCGGCGCCCTGGAAACTGTAGATGGATTGCTTGGGGTCGCCTACCACGAAGTTCTGGAACACATTGCTGAAGATATCCCACTGCAGCTGGTTCGTGTCCTGGAATTCGTCGATGATGGCGTAGGTGTACTGCGCGCTGAGGCGTTCCTTGAGCGCACTGCCGGGCTCCATGACGGCCTTGTGGACCGAAAGAATCATGTCGTTGAACGACTGCAACTTGTTTTCGGCCTTGTATGCCTGCCATGCGTCGAAAAGTTGCGGCGTGTGGGCGATAAGGAACTTGTGGAGCTTGACCTTTTCAACCTTCTTGTCGATGTCGGAAAGGAATCCCTTGAGTTCCTTTAGGTAGCAAAAAGACGCATACATATTCTTGGGCCAGTCTTCTTGCGGGCATTTTCCATCTTTGAACGAACCATCGTATAACGGAGTGCCCTTTTTCCATTTCTTTAGACTGCTGAGAAATTCAGGAATCGGCCCTGTGTTTTTCTTTGTGAAGAATTTGTCCGTATTTGCTTCAAAAATTTCAAGATGGCCTTCCAGATGAAGGGTAGACACGAGTTCTTCAAATTTCTTCGCCTGCGCAATCTTTTGCAGTTCTTCCAGCGACAGCGCTTTTTCGCCCAGCTTGGGCATTTCGACTTCGTCAATCGTGACGACTTCCTTGCCGCTTGCGTCGACTCCCTTGTACATATCGACAGCCTTGATGAAATAGCTTTTCAGGTTCTCGATAAGGCTGGAAGCGCTTTCTGCTTCTCTCAGCAGGGCGATGAATTCGTCATCCTTGCTCCACTTGTCGCGAATGTACTGGTCTACCATGTCCTCGACGGCGGAATCGTCGACCATCGCCATGTCGAACGGTCTGCCCGCATCGTAGGCGTACTCCTTGAGCGCCTTCTGGCAGAAGGAATGGATGGTGAATATCGCCGCGTTGTCCACGTCCTGATAGGCCTTGCGGAAATTCGCCATCTGTTCGGGCGAAAGTTCGGGCTCGCTCTTGTCGATTCTGCCCTTCTGCAGGACCTCGTCGATTTTCTTGCGGATACGGTCCTTCAGTTCGCCCGCCGCCTTTTCGGTGTAGGTCACGATCAGGATTTTCTTGAGCGGAGTGCCCTCGGTAAGCATGCGCGCGACTATCAGCTGGATAGTGTATGTCTTGCCGGTGCCTGCGGAAGCCTCGATGTAGATGCTCTTGGAAGGAGTGAACTTGTTTATCTTGAATTCATTGATTTCTTCGGACATACTCACCTCTTATACTTCTTGATGGCGATGAGCCTGTTCATTTTATCGGTCGCCTCGTCCCATTCGCTTGCGAAATTATCGGGAGAGAATCCGACATCGGTCAAGGGGTTGAAAAGACTCTTCTTGTCGAAAAATGCCCATGAATCGCTCAGAAGCTTTTCGGCGTAGCTGAAGATATTCTTTTCCTTGAGTTCGCCGATGAGGTCGGCAGGGACTGCCTTGCTGAACGGCATGGATTTTGTCGCCTCGTCACCGAATGCGGTGGCGTATATGGTCTCGATTTTCTTGCGGGCGTCTGCGGGAGTCATGACTACGCTCGTCTTTGCGGGGCCGCTCATTTCCTTGTCGCAGGAATAGATGGAGACGCCGATTGTCTGCGGTGTATTTTCAAGTTCGGGTTTGGCGGTGCCCTTGTACGTAATGACGGCGAGCGCCTTGATATAGGGGGACATGTACTTGTCGAAGGAAATTTTTTCGTTCTTGCTGCTAGTCGAGCTGACCTCGATTATTTCTGTCACGTCTTCGATTTTCTTTGCGTTGCTCCAGTCCAGCTTGCCGGAGAGAAGCCACTGGGAACCGTCGGTACGTGCGAATTGCAAATCCTGGATTTTTTGGCCATACGACCAGTTTGCCTGAATGTCCTGCACGAGGCCGGGCGCCTCGGGAGTGCCGCCCATCTGGGTGAGAATCAGCTTCTTCTTGGCGTCGATGGTTTGCCACTGGATTGCCCCGAATTCGCCGTTAGGCGTCTTTCCCTTCAGTTCGAGGTCTTTCTTGAAGTTTTCGAGTTCTTCCGATTCTCCCGAAAGTTCGGCGGCCAGCGCCTTCTTCAGCACGATGCTTGTATCCAGATGGTCGAAATATACGGGTTCGAAAAGTTCCTTCTCGACATCCTCGTCATCTTCGTCAATCAACATGAGCGAGATGCGGAACTGGAACGGGTCTTTGAGGAAGCTTGCGAGCGTGTAGAAGCCGACCCTTTCCGGAATACGCACTAGGTATTCCTTCAGCTTGTTTTTGTCCAGCTTTCCGAGCCTTTCCCTGCGGCGCTTCCTGATTTTTTCCTGGTGTTCCTCTTCGGAGAGGCGCATCCATTCGTACGCTTCCTTGTTGCGCAGGCTCTTGGGCGTGAACAGTTCGGTTACATCGCGCGTCTCGTCGAGCTTAATCTCCGTCTCCTTCCATTCCACGGCGATGAATTTCCGCAGGTCGTTTACCACCGACGACGGGTACAGTTCCGCATCCTTCTTGATATCCTTGTTCACGTAGCTCAGGTGGAAACCTTCCCCCGTGCTCATGAGCTGGCACAGGAACGCATAGCGGTTCTTGAGTACGGGCGAGTCGTCACCGGGCCAGGGCTTGCAGGATTTGCGCAGGTCGAGCGTATTGTGCTGTTTTGCCCCCGGGAACGACATCGCGTCGGCGCCGATAAAGAACAGGTGCTTTACGGGGAGAGTGCGGTTCGGGGCGAACTTCATGAAGGTAATCCCGTTCACGAAGATGTTCCCGCAACTGTATTCGGTTCCCTGTGCGGCGGTAAGGAGGGTCTGTTCCACGATTTTCATCGAGATTTCGTTCTGGCCGGCCGCATTCTGCCAGCCGAGAAGCGCAATCGCGTCGGCGACGCGCCTGTAGACGATGGTTTCACTCTTGAGTGCATCGGGAACGTGCGGCATGGCAATCCACTTGTCGAGATGTTCCGTGAGCTTTTCCAGGTCGCTGCACTTGTTCTTGCCGAATTCCACCCAATCCTCAAGTGTTTCGATGCAGTCGATAAACTTGCAGAGCGACGCCTTGTCGGAACAGGCCATATCGGAGAAGGGCCGTAGTGTATCGCCGTCGAACTTGACGTCGTATGTCGTCATCTGGGCCATCAGCAGGCGGTTCTTGACCTTGTCCCAGTCATCCTGCTTGTCGCGGGGGCGGAACGTATTCGTTTCGGATACCCAGTTCTGCCAGGCGTCCACCTCCTCGTTGGTAATCTTGCGGACCGCCTGCACAACGGGATTGCGGACCAGCGCAAAGAAGTCGGGCCTGGAAATTCCCTTCTGGTCGAGAACGGTAAACAGGCTCGCGAGTGCATTTTCGGTCAGGGAACTCCTTGCGGGCGAATCGACTATCGAGAACGGGATGCGCATCGTTTCGCTCTGGTCGAACACCATATTGATTGCCGTGCGGTAATCGTCGAGGCAGGGCGATACTACCAGGATATCCTCGACGCGTGCGCCCTTCCTGAGCAGCTTGCAGATTTGGGTATGCAGGTTCTCGATTTCGCGGATTCGGGTCGGTGCCGCGGTCACGTCGAGGGTGCCGTCGCCTACGCAGGATTCGAGACCGTCCATGTTGTTTTCGCGATGTGCGACGGCGTATTGTACCTTGTGCAGGAGGGTGTCTTGCGGCAATTCGATTTCGCGCCCCTCCCTGTCAAAAATGCCGTTGAAGTCGAAATCGTAGTTGGTCGCCTGGCACCAGAGTTTTATATTGTCGCGTCCGGAACGGCCCCAGTTTACGAGCAGGTCGTTTTCTGCCGGTTGCGTGCCGTTGCCAGCGTATTCGGAGATATCCTCGATGTCCGTCGTCGGGTCGCCGGATTCGGGATTCCCCGTTTCCATGATTTTCATCTTGTCCCTGATGTGCGCGGCATCGCCGGTACCCGATTTCCATTCACCGGTCTTGGAAACTTCCCAATTCCTGCAAATCTTCTCAGGGGCGGTAAACGCGTCTTCCCAGAATTCCATACACGGATTCTGGATGAACGCGTACACGTCGTGCTCGCTAGCATATTTCTGCAATATGACGCGGTAGAACTGCCCCATACCCGAAAGTCCGAAGATAAAGACGGGGAGAACCTTGCCGTTGTTACCGTGCGGAAGTTTTTCTTCGTTGAATTTACCGTTTTCAAGAGCCTCGAAGAGGTACGGGATGGTAAGGTAATTCCGATTTTCGTGCAATTTTTGGGACATTTCCTTGAAAGCTCGGGTCAACAGCGATACATTGTCGCCCTGCTTGTGGAAAATGGCCGAATACAGCTTTTGCTGCCATGCCTCGCGCCCCGCGAGCTTGCCGTTGAAATTCGCAAAGAACGGCTGCAGTTTACCCGCTTTCCAGTGGTCGAGAATGCCTTCTACATTGCCTTTAGCATTTTTTGCGAAACCGCTCGGGCGGCTCGTCTCGTATTCCAGGAAGAGTGACGCCATCTTCAGGGCAAAATCGAACAGGTGGTTTTCGTCAAGTCCTCCCTCCGGGTCGTTCGCGTTCGTGAGGTAGCGGGTCACTTCGTCGTCGATGCGCTTGTAGTTCGGGATACCGTCCGTTTCGCTCGTCAGGTAGGCGAGAATCACGTTCATCAGGATATCCGCCGAGAGTTTGCAGAGGCGGGTTGTTTTACCTTCCTTGTCCGTGACGACACCTTCCCCCACCAGGATATCGAACAGGAACCTGTCAATGGTGCTCTTGTTCAGGTTGGCGAGCACGCCCTTCTTCTTCATCCAGCGCAGGCGAAACCACTGTTCCAGTTTCGGGTCTGGGAATATAACGACCGGGGCGTTGAACGGGTCGGTCCAGGCGGCTGTGAGCGTGTCGATCATCTCGTCGGCGAGATGTTCCAGATTCAATGCAAATTTAAGATGTAGCATAGGCTTAATATACTCAAAAAAAATGTCAGTAAAGTGACAATCCGAAAAAAAAGATAATCCGCGCGGATTGCCTCTCTACTTATTTATCGCTCGCTCGGTCGGTTTTGTAAAATGGGTTGCCACGGACCCGCCACAATGCTATATTTTGCGCATGCTCAAGATTATCAGGGCTATCAGCCGTTTCCTTTCTACCTATACATCTCTGGTCGTCATCGGCGCCGCGGTGGTCGCCTTTTTCCTCCCGGTCGCGTTCGGCTGGGTTCACGGCAACACGAGTTCCATCATCCTGGGCGTCATCATGCTCAGCATGGGTCTTACCATCACCGTCGACGACGTGAAGAACCTCATGAAGCAGCCGCTCCACATTCTGCTCGGGGCCTGCGCGCAGTACACCATCATGCCGCTGGTGGCCTTCACCCTCACCAAGGTTTTCGGGCTCGACCCGTACCTGGCCGTGGGCATAATCCTTGTGGGTTGCTGCCCGGGTGGCGTCTCGAGCAACGTGATGAGCTTCCTTGCCAAAGGGGACGTGACGTATTCCGTGAGCATGACGATGGTCTCGACCTTGCTTGCCCCGCTCATGACCCCGCTGCTCGTGCTCTGGCTTGCCGATACGAGCATCGACGTGAACGCGAAGGGGATGTTCCTGAACATCCTGTACGTGACGGTTGCACCGATTCTGGTTGGCTTTGTTTGCAACTATTTCCTGGGCAAGAACCCTGTGTTCAAGGAAGTGCGTGCGAATATGCCCGCGGTTAGCGTGATTGGCCTTGCGCTGATTGTGGGCGGTGTCATCGTGACGGTGCGCCCGCACCTGCTTACGAACGGGCTTTCGCTGTTGTTCCTCGTGCTTGCGGTGGTGTTTTTCCACAACGGGCTCGGCTACGTGCTGGGCTATACCGTCGGGCGCATCTTCAAGTTCAACACCGCAAAGAAGCGCACCATCGCTATCGAAGTGGGCGTGCAGAATGCGGGCATGGCGACCGTGCTTGCGGCTGCCTTCTTCGCGAACCCCGAGAACGTGGCTGCCCACCCGGAGGCAGCGATTTGCGTGGTTCCGTGTGCCATCAGCTGCGCGTACCATTCCATAAGCGGCACGATTGTCGCGGAGTTCTTTGCGCGCCGTGACCGGTAAATTATTTATTATTGTGTTATAATAAGTAGGAGGAAACTTCGGGTTATGAAAAAACAATTGTTCCTGCAGATTCTTGTATTGGCGTTCCTGTTCGTCATGGCTTCCTGTGGTGACGACGATTCTGGCTTTATCGCCCGTGGCGACGGTTCCTCCCTGGAAGACGATTCGAGCGATTCCGAAGGTGACGAGGATTCTGCTGATTCCAAGAGTGGTTCCAGTTCCAGCAAGAAAGGTTCAAGTTCCAGCGGCAAAGGGTCTTCGTCCGGTTATTCGTCCTCCCGCTCGTCCAGTTCTTCGAGTGTACGCAGTTCCTCTTCCGTGAAATCCTCCAGTTCTTCGCTGGCAAGCTCATCTTCCATCGCTTACGAGGACATTCCCGGGAAGGCGATTGCGGGCGTGTACCAAGGCTTTGTCGGGCATGTGGTAATGCCTACCATCGAGGTACGTGCGCTGACAAGCAAACTGGAATATGTGGATTCTACGGTTTCGTACGTGGGAAAGATTGACTCTATTGGGTACCGGTTCAGTGTCCGGGGGCTCCCCGAAGATATCGAGTACGCCGAGATACACGTTAGGGTGAATGACGGCACGAACTCTACGATAAGGTACTACGTAGACGAGTATGCGGTAGTCAACCTGAAGGGGGTGGATTCCCTGTATGTGAATTCGGCGATGAACTTTATCTACAAGAGGGTAAAGTACCTGGTGCGCGAAAAAGGCTTGTCGTTTGACGAAGCCAAGGCGCAGGCGGAAAGCGACTTGCGAAAGGCCTTCTATGTCGAAGAGGCCTTCCATGACCTGGAAAGGATTGATGTGCTGCATGACGAGACGGAAGGTGGGTACTGGGCGGCGACAATTGCAACGACGGAATCCATCTCTTGGTTGGGTAATGCGTTGCGGACTGATTTCTGGTCGGATGCCTTTGTTACAGACGGTACGCTCAACCTGGGGGATGAACTTGCTTCCGGGCTGGCCAGCACGTTCTACAACTGTGTCGGTCTCGCTTGCTTGGGGGACGTCTATTCTAGGCATGCGAACCGTGACCGCATAAGGGTGAACCTGATAAAGTTCTTCGATACGGTCAGTGGGCGCGGTGCCTGTACTTCGGACCGTGCAGGGGATGTCTTCAGGGTCGCGTCCGATACCTCCTCGTCCGGTTTCTATACCTGCGATGGAAAGGAGTGGGACCGTTCTACCGTTATGGATAGGGATATGTACAAGTTGGATTTTCCGGTCTGCGGAACTACGGAAAAGACGGTCATTGGCGCCTCTAAGTTTGAATACTATTGCAATGGGAAGGGAACGTGGATTGAGGCTCGCCCTTGGTCGGTTGATGTCCCTGTAAAGTTCCGGCTCAATCCGGATATCGACTACGGGACTATGACCGACCCGCGTGATGGGCAGACATACGCGACTGTGAAAATAGGGAACAAGGTATGGATGGCACAGAACCTGAACTTCAAGGGCTACAAGAACAAGGAAGACGAGGACAGTACGCTTGTTGCGAACTTGAGCGGCGGCCACATCTGCAATAGCAAGAAGGAAGCGCATTGCGATGTGTGCGGAAGGCTGTACGACTGGGCTGCCGTCATGAACCTCAACGAATCCATGGATTCCGTCACGGCGAAGGCGATGATTGTAGACCCGCACCAGGGCATTTGTCCCGATGGTTGGCACATCCCCAGTACGGATGAATTTGAGCATATCATTACGGAATACTATAGCAGCAACACGGACAAGACTGCCGATATGCTGAGGTCTAGGCAGGGCTGGGGCAAGTCGGTCCCGGACAAGGACCCGGTAGGTTTTTCGGCGTTGCCCTGTGGCATATATTTTAATTCCTTGAACATGGGATGGGCTTTTGATGATTGGGGATCTGAGGCGTATTTTGCTGCCACGCCAAGATACCATTTACACACTGAAATTACCATGAGCGCGAGCTTTACGGGCATTGGAAGTTACGACAACAGTTCCCGGCATAGGCATAACTCTGTTCGATGCGTAAAGAACGACGACTAGATAGGAGGGAACATGAAGCATCTTCTTTCTATAGGCTTGATTGTGGTCTTGACGCAGGTGTTTTTTGCCTGCGGGGACGACGATTCCGACTTTATCGCCCGCGGCGACGATTCTTCCCTGGAAGATGACTCGAGTGATTCCGACGGCGATGAGGATTCTAGCGAATCCAAAAGCGGTTCCAGTTCCAGCAGGAAGGGCTCCAGTTCCAGTTCCGGCGGGTCATCTTCTAGCGCGGGGTCCTCTTCGTCGAGATACACCTACGACGTCTCTAAGATTGAGAAGGGAACGTTTACCGACAAGCGCGACGGGCGCGAGTACAGGACCATTACCGTTGATGGAAGTATCTGGATGGCGGAGAACCTGAACTACGCGCCGGCATCTAGCCTCGGTTGCCACCAAGACGATGATAAGGACTGCACCAAGTATGGAAGAATCTATACCTGGGGCGAGGTTATCGATTCTACAAAATCCTATTGTGGGTACAACATTGTTTGTGACCAGCCTCTCCAGGGAATCTGCCCGGATGGATGGAGGATTCCGACGAGGGGGGATTGGGTGGCCCTGCTTAGTAAGTTCTACGGATCGACTCCCTCATTCTACGAGTATAAGGGGTTGGCTCCGGCTCTGTTTTCTAAGGATAACGCGTCGAGCTATCAGGGGACCGATGATTACGGGTTTACCGTTGCCATTCCCGAAAAAGGGACGAATAAATCGGCTGCGTTAAATTTCTTTACGGCTACACAAACTAGTGGTAGTGAAAATATCAGACCATATTTCATGGTATTTGACTCAAAAAATATCAATGACAAGGCGACTACGAATTTTGCGTTTCCTGCTGCATTGCGGTGCATAAAGGGAGACTTGGTTCCCAATCTAAATAATCCTACGACGACATTCGGTGTCCGTGGCGAGGACCGGAAGGTGTGCAATGGTGCTGAACCAAACAGTTCGCTTTCTACCCGAGCCTGCAACAAGAATGGCGAAAATAAGTGCTCCATATACGAAGACGGCAGCTTGAAAATCAATGGCAAGTATATGTATCTCGAGGCTAACGGCAAGAAGGCGTGCCCTTTCGAATGGCATATCCCGAGTGTTAGCGAGTGGAAAGACTTTCTCGCTTATGTCGGTGGCGAGTGCTTTGCCGGGTTTACGCTCAAGGCGCAGAAAGGCTGGGGCGATGACTATGCCTTTGACGCATTTGGTCTCGGCATCAAGCCCACGGATGGCGATGAGGCCAGGTTCCTGATAGGGGGGAGCAAGAAGGGCGAAATAACGGGAAGCGTCGTATTCGCGAAGGGCTCGAATATCGCGACAATCAAGGACGATACCGCGAACGTGTCCGGGCTGCTTTGCATGAAGGGGCGCCTCAAGGACGATACCTTGAGTTACATGAACCCTGAACTCGAGTACGGGGAATTTACCGACAGCCGCGATAACAGGACGTACAAGACCATAAACATCGGGCATACCAAGTGGATGGCGGAGAACCTGAATTTCGAGACGGACAGCAGTGTCTGTTTTGGAGGGTATCACGGAAACACGACATTCTCGTGTGTGCGCTATGGAAAGTTCTATCGGTATGAAGATGCTTTGACAGCCTGCCCTGCAGGTTGGCGACTCCCCACAAAGGAAGATTTTGACACGTTGGTGTATATAGCGACGCCTTATAAGCGCGCCAGTACCTTGGTTTCCCAGGAAAATGAAACCTACAAGGGGAACAACAGTTCGGGATTCTCACTTATAATGATGGGGTATATATGGAACGGCAGGGATGACTTTGGTGATACGGCTACCTACCTGTGGTCAAGTACGGAGCTTAATGATTCCCTTGTATATACCTTGGTCGCCTATAAAGGAACCTATACGGATACTGCAAATGTTGCTAAAGCGAATGCCATAAGGGACACGAAGTTTAACGTCCGCTGCGTGAGCGAAGAAAAAGTGGTGTACGGGTATAAGGGAACATACGGTACGCTTGTCGATGAACGCGATGGCCATGAATACAGGACCATAGAAATCAACGGCACAACATGGATGGCAGAGAACCTCAAGTACGAATCGGAAAATAGTACCTGCAAGCGCGATTCCTGCGACATCTACGGGCTGCACTACTCGTTCCCGTTCACCTCCCTTGTCATAGACCCCCTCTGCCCGGATGGCTGGCATATCTCGACTACTGCGGATTGGGATAGCCTGCTCGCCTTTGTCCGTGCGAACGATTCGGCGACATACGCCCTTGATTTGAGATACACGTTCAGGTGGCCTTCGTACAACCAGGGTACCGACAAGTACGGTCTAGGCGTTATCCCGAACACCTGCTACCAGGATAATTCCGGCTACGATATTGTCAATGTCAGGGACGAGGCCGTGGCGTGCATTGGTGCAGAAGATGTCGAGAACAAGAAGGGCTACTACTACATCATGTCGTCGAACGGAGTCAATAGCGTGCGCAAGAACGTCTACAAGAGATCCATTGATAGCGACCGCTACCGCTTCGGAATCCGTTGCGTCAAGGACAAGTAACTCTTGCAAAAACTATATTTGTCCGTATGAAATTTGTTTTAGCGTGTCTTTTGTTGTGCGTGTCGCTTCCTTTTGCGCAACTCGTGCAAAAGAAGGCTTCCGCGCAGAATGATGCCGTCGATTCGGTCGTCATTCCGGGGGCGACGAAGAACAGACCGTTAGTTTATTCGGACAGTGCGACGCTGCGTAACGAACGTGCTGCATCCGATGCGAAAGCCGCGATGGACCTCAATTATTCGAACGATTCCCTCACGGGAACGCTGATTGGTATTGGCGCGGAATATGTCGGCCAGATTATGAAGAACACGCTCTCGCCCAATTCCGCCGAAGCGGACGCCGTTGAACTGGAACGCACCAGACGGTAACTAGTTCTGAGTTCGGAATTCGGAATTACGAATTAGAATAGTCGCGGCGAAGCCGCCTAACTAAGCAACTCTGAACTCTGAAATCCGAAATCCGAATTATCCCAAATACTTTTCGCCGCTTTCCACGCTCTGGTAGATGAGCGTGTTGATGGTCATGGGGCCCACGCCGCCCGGAACCGGGGTATACGCGCTCGCCACGTCGTCGAGACCCTTCTCGATATCGCCCACGCCACCCGGATGGTAGCCGGCGTCGACCACGACCGCACCCTGCTTGATCCATTCCTTCTTGATGAACTCGGGCTTGCCGACCGCACCTACCAGGATGTCGGCTTGCTTCACGAATTCGGGGAGGTTCTGCGTCTTGCTGTGGCAGATGGTCACTGTGCAGTCCGCGTTCAGGAGCATCATGGCCATGGGCTTGCCGAGAATCGCGCTACGGCCCACCACGACGGCGTGCTTGCCCGCGAGCGGGATGTTGTATGCCTTCAACAGGCGCATGATGCCTGCGGGAGTTGCGCAACCGTAGGCGGGTTCGCCCATCGCCATGCGGCCAAAGCCAAGACAGGTCACGCCATCCACGTCCTTGCGGGCGTCGATGGCCTCGAAGGCGGCGCGCTCGTCGATGTGGCGCGGAACCGGGTGCTGCAGCAAAATGCCGTGCACGTCTCGGTTGTCGTTCAGTTCCTGAATCTTGTTGAGGAGTTCCTCGGTGGTGGTGTTCTTCGGGAGCACCACGCGGATGCTTTCCATGCCCACACGGGCGCAGGCGTTGCCCTTCATCTTCACGTAGGTGGCGCTCGCCGGGTCGTCGCCCACCAGGATGGTGGCGAGGATGGGGGTCTTGCCCGTCTTTTCCTTGAGTTTCGCCACGCGGGCGCTGAGTTCTTCTTCAGTGGTCTTGGCGAGTGCCTTGCCGTCGAGGATGAGTGCTGCCATAATGTCTCCGGTGCGCGGTATGCGCGAAAATTACGGAGTAAAGATAGAAATAAAAAGAAAACCCTGCGCTGGATGGCAGGGGTTGCTTTACACGACCACGTCGAGAATGGCGGGGATGACCAGGCAGAATATTGCCCACGGGTACGATAGCGCGCCGGGGAGCCAGCCGGTAGATCCGGACTTGGGCGCCATGTGCGGAACGGCTTGCGTGGATACCTTGATGGAGTCATCAAGTGCGACCTTGATGTTTTCGACAGAGGAGTCGAATAGGCTCTTATTTTCGGCGGCTTTCGCCACTATATTCATAAAGTTGCTATTCATGTTATTCTCTCTTTCCATCCCTCGTGTATAAAAATAGAAACGTTTTACATGGAATGCAAGTATTCTTGTAACTCTGCGTTTACAAATTGTCCATGATGTGAAACGCCTCACAAATCGGGTAAAAAATGCCCGAAATGGTGCGAAAAAGCGGGTTTTGTCCAAATTTGCATCTGGAAATGCCCGTTTTTGCCCGAAAAAAGTTGGTCTACTGGAACGAAAATTCCTAATTTTTTGTGTGTTGAACATCACACCACGGAAAGGAACGCCATGAATCTGACCCGCTTTACCCTCCTTGCTGCCTCCTGCGCCGCCCTGCTTGCCTGTGGCGGGAACAAGAATGCCGCCCCCGCGACGGACCCGACTCCGGCCCCCGCTCCCGCGGCTGCACCCGCCCCTGCTCCCGAAGTGAAGGTTTCTCTCGACAGCACGGTCGACCGCTACAGTTACGCGCTGGGCATGGATCTCGGCAAGGCGATTGCGAACATAAACGTTCCTCTCAAGCTCGACGTGATTATCGCCGCCATCAAGGACGAGGTGGACACGACCCGCAAGGTTCTCATGGATGATACTACGGCGGAAAAGGCGCTCCAGGGCCTGCTCTTGCAGATGCAGCAGAAGAAGGAAGCCGATGCGAAGGCTGCCGCACAGAAGTCGCTCGAGGAGCAGGCGCAGTTCCTCGCGAAGAACGTGCTGGATTCCACGGTGAAGGTTACCACGAAGGGCGTGCAGTACAAGGTTATCAAGGAAGGCACGGGCATTACCCCCAAGGTGAGCGACAAGGTGCAGGTCCACTACATTGGCGCCCTCCTGGACGGTACGGAATTTGACAACAGCGTTAAACGTGGCGAACCGCTCGAGTTCCCGGTGAATGCCGTGATCGAGGGCTGGCAGGACCTGCTCCAGGTGATGAAGGAAGGCATGAAGGTGAAGGCCTGGATTCCGAGCGCGCTTGCTTATGGCGAGGCGGGCGTCCCGCCGATGATTCCCGCGAATGCGCTCCTCGTGTTCGAGGTGGAACTCCTGAAGGTGTACGCGGAAACCCCGGCTGTCGATGGTTCGGTGGGCTCGCCAACCGATGCCGCCGTTGCTCCGGCCGATACTGCCGCCGCTAAGGCTGCTGACCCCGCTGCTGCACCTGCCGAGGCAAAGGATTCCAAGAAGGCCGAACCCGCCAATGCTTCGACAAGCGCGCCGACCGATGCCAAGAAACCTGCCGCGAAGGGTGCAAAGAAGCCCGCCGCGAAGAAGTAACGCGAAATTGCGGGCCTGAAAAGGCAAAAATTTGTGGACGCGGCCCTTGACGGGGTCGCGTTTTTTTATGTTTATGTACATGAATAACACTGCGTCCGATTTCTATTCCCAGCACTTCGAAGTTGCCGGATTCATCCGGGAAGTGTTCGGCTATATGGACCGGTTCAAGGGCCAGCTGTTCGTGTTGAAGATAGACGACGGCCTGATGGACCATCCGCTGTTCCCCGTGCTCATGCGGGATATCGCCCTGCTGCACAAGGCGGGTATCCGCATCATTATCGTGCCGGGTACGCGAAACAGTATCGACGCACAGTTGAAGGCCTGGGAACTTGAAAGCAAGTTCGAGGGTGGCGTCCGGCTTACGAGCGAGGAGGCCCTGCCCCTCATTGAACAGGCTAGCCTCGGGGTTGCCCAGCGCATCATGAGCCACCTCACGGCGAGCGGCCTGAGCGGTATCCAGGGCAACTGGGTGCTGGCCCGGAGCCTTGGCGTGATTGGCGGCGTGGACTACATGCGCACCGGAAAGATCGAGCGGATTCAGCGCGATATTCTGGAGCAGCTGCTTGACGAGAATTTCGTGCCTATCATTCCGCCTATCGGCTGGAACAAGATCGGGCATGCCTACAATATCAGTTCTACGGAACTCGCGACCGAAATCTGCAAGTACATGCAGGTGGGCAAGCTCTTCTTTATCGGTAACGAGAACGGCATCAAGCTCAAGGGGCTCGTGACCGGCAAGAACACGAAGTACTTGGAGCCGACGGACTCGGGCGTGATTTCGGCACTGGACGTGGACCAGGCGAAGGAACTCCTGGAACTCAATTCCGACGTGCTCGATTTTGCGCAGATGGACTACCTGATGAACGCCATCCGGGCGTGCGAGGCGGGCGCGAACCGCGTGCATTTGCTGAGCGGTGAATTCCAGGGCAGCGTGCTGCAGGAAGTCTTCAGCGCGCGGGGTGACGGTACCATGGTGTACGCGAACCAGTACTCGAGTATCCGGCCCGCGAACATCGAGGACATCCCCGATATCCTGCGCATCATGCAGGACTACATCGCGAAGGGCTACCTGGTGCCGCGTACGCAGGAAAGCATTTCCGAGAAGCTCAAGGATTACGTGGTGTACAGCATCGACAACAGCATTCACGGTTGCGGCGCCTTGCACGAGTTCGAAGACGGGATGGCCGAAGTTGCGGGCATCGCGGTTGGCGCGAACTACCGCAAGTCGGGCATTGGCGATGCCATCGTGCGGCACCTGATTTCTGTCGGGCGCATGAAAGGCTACAGTAAGCTGTTCTTGCTGACCACGCAGGCGCTTGACTGGTTCTACCACTTCGGATTCGAGGATGGTACGGTCGAGGATTTGCCCAAGAGCAAGCGCGACCACTACAACCAGAAGCGCAACTCGCGTATCCTGATCCTCCCGCTGGATAAGTGACACGCAAGTGTCATCCTGAGCGGAGTGCGAAGCACGAAGTCGAAGGATCTATTTTTCATTCGTCATCCCCGCGATCCCTAATTCGTCATCCCCGCGAAGGCGGGGATCTCCAAGGAAAAGAATATGAACACACTCGAAGCAATTCGCACGCGTCGCAGTACCCGCAAGTTCAAGGCACAGCCTGTGGAACTCGAGAAGTTGAAGCAGATTGTCGAGGCGGGTCAGTTTGGCCCTACCGGCGGCAACGCTCAGACGAATCACTTCTTCGTGATTTCGGATGCTTCGGTGATTGCGAAACTCAAGGAACTTGTGCAGTCCGCGTTCGCGAAGATGGAACTCCGCGAAGACCTGTACAAGAGCCTCAAGAATTCCATCACGCTCGCCCGTAAAGGCAACTACTCGTTCTGCTATACGGCGCCCGTGCTGATTGTGGTCGCAAACAGGAAGGAATACGGCAACAACATGGCCGACGTGGCATGCGCGGTGGAGAACATGATGCTTGCGGCGAACGAACTCGACCTCGGCAGTTGCTACATCAACCAGCTCAAGTGGCTGAACGAAGACCCGACGCTCCTCGAATACCTGCGCGGACTTGGCTTGCGTGAAGATGAACGCGTGTACGCCTCCGTTGCCATCGGCTATGCCGATACGGAGAGTGGCCTCCCGAACCGGAACGTCTCCGAACGCACCGGCAACGAAGTCGTGTTCGTGTAATTTTTGCTGGGTTATTTCCCGAGCATCTCTTTAATTTTCTTCTTGACTTCTGTCAAGTCGCTGCTCGTGAGTACCGGGATAAGCGAGTTTATTTCTTCGATGGGTTTGTCCCACCAGCGCCATTCGAGCATCAGGTTTGTGAGTTCTTCGTCGAAACGCTTGCGTATAAATTGCGCCGGGTTTCCTGCGACAATCGTGTAGGGCTCCACATTGCTGCCAACGACGCTGCTTGCGCCGATAATCGCACCGTCGCCGATATGTACTCCGGGGAGTATCGTTACGTTCTGGCCAATCCACACGTCGTTCCCGATAATCGTGTCGCCTTTTAGCGGCATGTCCGCAGGTGCGGGTGCCTTCATGTCCCAGCCTGTGAGCGTGTAGAACGGGAAAGTCGAGACCGCGTTCATCTGGTGGTTTGCCCCGTTCATCACGAACTCCACTCCCGCAGCAATCTGGCAGAACTTGCCGATAATCAGCTTGTCGTTGTTCCACGGGTATAGGTGAGTCACGTGGCTTTCGAACTCGCTGTCGGCAATGTAGGTGAAGTCGCCCACGACTATGTTCGGGTTCTTGAGCGTTGGCTTCACGTAGATTTCCTTGTCGTAGCCCGCAATCGGGTGTACTGCCGTCGGGTCGGGAATGTTATTTGGTGTTGTCATGATTCCAAAATACATTATTTGTGTACAAGATTGACATCTTGTCAACGGAAAAAATGCCGGATGGTCGCCCGCGGACCATAAATCCATATATATTTCAGGTGTTGTTTGAAGTGAAGGCGTCTTTACGCCTTAAAGGGATGTTATGCTTAAAAGCAGACTCAGGACTGCGGCGCTGGCCGTTTCCTTCTCCGTGGCATCGCTTGCTGTGCTCGCGAATGCCGAAACGCTCCCGACTGCGGGCGAAATGTTCAACAAGATGGGCTTCGGGATAAACATCGGCAACACGATGGAAGTTCCGGGCAACCCCACGGGCTGGGGCAACAAGTTCCCGACAGAAGCCTACATCGATTCGGTGAAGGCGACGGGGTTCAGCACCATACGCATTCCCTGCGCCTGGGACAGCCACGCTAAGGACGGCGTGATAAACGAAAGCTGGATGGATTCGGTGCAGACGGTGGTGGACATGTGCATGCGCGCTGGCCTCGTGACGGTCCTGAACATCCACTGGGATGGCGGCTGGCTCGAAGAGAATCTGAAGGACGAAAAGAAGGACGAGGTGAACGCGAAGCAGAAATCCTACTGGACGCAGATTGCGACGCGTTTCAAGGACTATAACGAGAACCTGCTCTTTGCGAGCGCGAACGAGCCCGCGACTACCGACGACAATTACAGGCACGAGACGGAAATCCTGATGGTGTACCACCAGACGTTCGTGGATGCCGTGCGCGCAACGGGCAGCAACAATGCGAGCCGTACTCTTGTAATCCAGGGGCCTTCCACAAGTATCGACCGCACGACCGAGGTGATGCCGGTTTCGAAACTCCCGAAGGACGTGATTGAAAACCGCCTGATGGTCGAGGTGCATTTTTATGACCCGTACACCTACACGCTCATGAACGACATTGCCGACTGGGGCGCGCAAGTTTATCCGCAATACTACTGGGGCGACGACCTTGCGGCCGGTGCAGACATCGTGCACAACTGCGGTTACAACGCCTGGGCGGGCGCGATGGGCGACAAGTGCACCAGCGCGCAGATTCAGGAACAGTTCGGCAAGATGAAGACGAACTTTGTAGACAAGGGCGTGCCCGTGATTATCGGCGAGTTCGGCGCGAACGACCGCGTGGGCGTGCTGACGGGCGACAACTACGCGAAGCACCGCAAGGGCCGCCTTGCCTATTACGACGCCGTGATGAAACTCGCGAAACAGAACAAGGTGGTGCCCATCGCCTGGGATACGGGCCACGAGGGCGAAAACAACATGACGATTATCCGCAGGCAGTCCGCGCCGGATGGCTCCGTGTTCGACATGGACGTGCTGAAGATTATGCGCAGTGCCTACGGGCTCGGCGACTACGTGAACGGCGGCGAAACGACGGGAATTGTGAACGGCGCGCAGTTGGGTGAGGGCTTGGCGCGTGCGACCTCCGGGATTGTCCGCGTGGGCAACCGCCTGGAATCTGCGGGCGAAATCAGGCTGTTCAACCTGAACGGAACGCTTGTCCGCACCGCGATAAACGGCATGTCGCTCGAAAACATTCCGCACGGTATATATATTGCCAAGGGCGCTGGCGCCTTGGTGAGGGTTGATATCCGGTAATTTTTCTATCTTTTCCCGCATGAACTTGAAGATGATGGAAGACGGCTTCCGGATGATTCTCGCCGGCATGGGCGAGAATCCGAACCGCGAAGGCTTGCTCGATACGCCGAAGCGTGTCGCGAAGATGTATGCCGAGCTCATGACCGGCCTTTCGGGCGAGATGCGTGCCGAAGACATTCTCAAGACGCGTTTCCACGAGAAGTACGACGAGATGATTATCGTGCCGGACATCGAGTTCGCGAGCATGTGCGAACATCATTTTCTGCCTTTTACGGGCAAGGCCCACGTGGCCTACATTCCGGGCGACTGCGTGGTGGGACTTTCCAAGATTCCGCGCGTCGTTGAATTCTATGCCCGCTTCCCGCAAATCCAGGAACGCATGACCCGCCAGATTGCAGAACTCATCCAGAAGGAACTGAACCCGAAGGGAGTCGCGGTGGTGCTCGAGGCATCGCACATGTGCATGACGATGCGCGGGGTAAAGAAGCCGGGTGCCACGATGGTCACGACCCAGCTTCTGGGCAGGTTCAAGACCGACGAGAAGACCCGTGCCGAGTTCATGTCGCGCATCTACGCCCCCCGGTAAACAGCTCCTTTTGGATTTATTGTCCATAGAAACTCGCGAAAACCGCGAGTTTTTCCTTTTTTTGCAAGGTATCTTTATATGCGGTTACGGAGTAAATCAAGGAGTAATACAATGAAATCTCGATTCTTCAGGAATCTGGCGAAGGGCCTCGTGGTTGTAAGTGCCGCCCTTGCCGTTGTCAACTGCGACGAATCTACCGTTGCCGCCGCCCAGCAGCAATACGACCCGAACGATCCGCTTGCCGCGCTCAGTTCCTCGGGCATGGCCGACCCCGCCCAGGTGGGTGATGTCGACCCGACTCTTGCTTCCAGCAGCTCTACTGATATTATCGGTGGCGGCGAAGTTGATCCTTGGGCGGACCCCTGCGTGGCCTCTAGCTTGCCTGATGCATGCGGCCCGGGAACGAATCCGCTTCCGACCTCCAGTGCAGATGTGAATCCTGCTTCCAGCGCAGATGTGAATCCTGCTTCCAGCGCAGATGTGGCCCCGGTTTCCAGCGCGGTTGTCGAAAATCCCGCTTCCAGTTCCAGCGAAGCTGCCCCGGTCGTTTCTTCTTCCAGCGAAGATGCGAAGCCCGCCGTTTCGAAAATTTTCCTCGCGAACGACAAGGAAGAAGAAAAGAACTATATGGAAGTCGAGTACAAGACGAATACCGGCTGGGATGGGGAAGGAATCCTTGCGTACCCCAAGCGCTTGACCGACAATCCGGACCAGAAGCATGCCGTCGTGGTATGGGGCCCCGGTGGTGGTACAAAACCGAGTGCTTACGAAGGCATGATTCGCCGTCTTGCCTCCCACGGTTTCGTGGTGGTTGCTCTCAAGGAATCTCCGGGCAATGCGACCCAGGCCATCAAGGCTCTCGACTGGCTGGATGGGCTGAACAAGGACTCGAATAGCCCGCTGTTTGGCAAGCTCGACATGAATACGGTCGGTTGCTCGGGCCACTCCATGGGCGGTCTTGAATCCGAACAGGCCCTCATCAAGGACAGGCGCGTGCTTACCGCGTTCCTCAACAACAGCGGTGACTGGGGCGGAGCCGGTGCCATGAAGGTGGCAACCGACCGGACTATCGCAATCCTCTACGGTGAAGGCGGCATGGAACGCGGCAACGCCGAGAACGATTACAACAACGCGAATGTCAAGGCGCCTGCATGCCTTATCCAGATGACGGGAGGCAAGGGTACCGAATGCTACGAAGTTTCCCCTGGCCGCAGGGAATGCGGTTACGGTCACGGTTCCGGTTCCTGGGACGGCATGGCTGCGACGGTTGCCTGGATGCGCTGGCACCTCGGTGGCGAGGAATGGCGCAAGGCGGACTTCGTAGGCACCAGTGGCAAGTATATCGACGGCAACATCATTGGTAAGCAGGGCAACTGGAAAACCCAGTGCAAGAACTTCTAAGAATTTCCACACTCACTCCAAGCACCTCGCCCCACAGGCGGGGTGTTTTTTTATAATTATTGGTGAAAAGGAGTTCCTTCATGAACGCAGCAATTCTTACTAACGAGTTTCCGCCGGAAATTTACGGCGGCGCAGGTATCCACGTCAAGTTCCTTACGCAGGAACTTTCGAAACTTTGTCACATCGAGGCGCGCTGCTTCGGGAGCCAGGATGTAGACGAGGACAATGTCCGTGCAATCGGGTTTTCGCGCAAGCTGGGCCTGGACCCGGCCGATGACCGCTTCCAGAAGATTTTCAAGCCGCTCGATATCAACCTGCAGTGGGCCGCTACCCTCAAGGATATCGACGTAATCCATTGCCACACCTGGTACAGCCACTTCGGTGGCGTGCTCGCGAGTCGCCTTCTGCAGTGCCCGCTAATCCTCACCACGCACTCGCTGGAACCGCACCGCCCGTGGAAGGCCGAACAGCTGGGCGATGGCGGTTATGCCATGAGCTGCTGGATCGAGCGCACCGCATACGAGGCTGCCGACGGCGTGATTGCGGTGAGCCAAGGCATGAAGCGCGACGTGATGAAGCTTTACGGCGTGCCCGAGGACCGCGTGAAGGTTATCTACAACGGCATCGACCCGGAATTCTACGCGCCGACATTCAATGCGGGCATCCTCGAGAAGTGGGGCGTAGACCCGAACCGCCCCTACGTGCTGTTCGTGGGCCGCATTACGCGCCAGAAGGGCATTAGCCAGCTTATCCAGGCCATTCCGCAAATCGACAAGAAGGCGCAGGTGGTGCTCTGTGCGGGTGCTCCCGATACGGTGGAACTCGCCGAGGAATGCAAGTCGCTTATCGAAAAGGTCCAGGCCTCCCGCGACGGCGTGGTGTGGATTCAGGAAGCCGTCCCGCACGAGGAACTCCGCGTGCTCTACAGCCATGCGACCGTGTTTGCTACGCCCTCGCTCTACGAGCCGTTCGGGATTATCAACCTCGAGGCGATGAGCTGCGGGACCCCGGTGGTGGGTTCTGCGGTGGGCGGGATTCCCGAGATTATCGTGGACGGCGAAACCGGATTCCTGGTGCCGCTCAAGCACGTGTCCGAGACGGATTTCGAGCCTGCCGACCCCAAGGCCTTCCAGACCGACTTTGCAAACAAGTTAAACAAGGTTCTCGCAGACCCGGAACTTGCGAAGAAGATGGGCGAGGTGAGCCGCAAGCGTGCCGTAGATGTGTTCAGCTGGAAGTCTATCGCCAAGCAGACGTACGACTTTTACCAGGAATGCATCGAGCGCTACAAGAAAAGTAAGTAATATTTTATCCGGCTAAAAAAGGAGTTTCGCAATGCCGGAACAAGTCTTGACGCATGAATCGCTGGTGGAGTTTTTCGGGGAAGAAGAATTCAAGAAGTTGTGTAATCACGAGGCGGGCCATGCGCTTGTCGCGTTTTTATTCAAGCGCCCGCTGGATTACGTGAAGATGAACAATTCCAAGGAGCAGCCGGGCACCACTCACATCGCGGGTACGGAACTCGAGGGCGATGCGCATATCGCGATGGCGGGCCATATCGCGGAATTCCTGATGCGCAAGGATTTCAAGTGCGACCTCGATACCGTCATGAAGGAACTGCCCATGGAACTCTACAAGAGCGATCCGGATTACCAGAAGTTCCAGGCGGCGTGCTACTATTTTCAGCTGGCCGAGACGAGCGTGGTCGAGCAGGATTACAACATCCTGATGGCCTGCCAGAAGCCACTCTGCAAGATTGCGCAGGCCCTGAACGAGCGGACTTACCTGAGCCGCGCCGAAATTGAGGCCATTCTCAAGTAATTTTACCGTTTCTTTTGCGGTGCTGTACCGGGTTGCCGAAAATTAGTGTATATTCGTGAGTACGGGCTTTGCCCGTGTTTTTTTTGTGGATTAGGACAATTCGCGGAGTCGGACATGCGCCTGAAAAAATGGAACAGTAGAGTATTTGCATTCTCGCTCGCCCTCGCGGCGCTGCAATCCTTCGGCGCCGTTTACTACGTGGCACCCGATGGCAACGATGCCGGCGCGGGCACAAAGGACAAGCCCTTCGCAACGCTCAACAAGGCAAATACCGTGGTGCATGCGGGCGATACCGTGTGGATTCGAGGCGGCATCTACGACCTGCGCGATACGGTCTTTTTCGCGCGGTACAAGATGACTGCGGCAATTCTCCTGACGGCAAGCGGCGAGAGCGACGACAACCGCATCCATTACCTGGCCTATCCGGGCGAGCGTCCGATTTTTGACGGCGCGAACCTCCCCGTGGCGGCAGGCACGGACCATAGCGACGGCACGCCCGAGGGAGCGATGTATACCTCGCCGATTGTGATTTCGGCAAAGTACCTGCATCTGAAGGGTTTCGAGGTGCGCAACACGCCCATGAAACACAACTCGAATTCCGGCGTTTTCCTTTACGCGAGCAAGCACATCTTCTTGGAGCAGATTGATAGCCACCACAACGCAGGCCCCGGATTCTTCGCGAACGACGGCGCGCCAGATGGCGGCGGACACATCTTCTTGAACTGCGACGCCCACGACAACTACGACCCCACGGGTTGGCAGGGCGACGGCGAAAATGCCGACGGTTTCGGTGCGCACTACCAGAAACCCGGCGAGGGCGATACGACCAAGTTTATCGGGTGCCGTTCCTGGTGGAACAGCGACGACGGCTTCGACTTCATTAACCAGGAATTCCCCGTGGTGCTGGAAAACTGCTACGCGATGGGGAACGGCTACAGCGACTACGGACTTGGCAACCCGAAGAACGGCAACGGGCACGGCATCAAGATGGGCGAAAGCACCCTCGGCGGCGGGCGGCATACCATCAAGTTCTGCGCCGCCTGGAAAAATAAGGCGACGGGCTTTTACGCGAACTACACCGGCGTGGGCAGCAAGTGGCTCAACAATACGTCGTACATGAACAAGGACCGCGAATTTGCAATGGCATCGACGCTCTTCGATTCGCAGGGGAACCGTATTGCCGAGGTGGCGCCCCTCACCGGCGACAACGCGCACGTGCTCAAGAACAACATCGCCTTCCCGAACAAGAATTCGCAAGTCGGGGAGTGCTGGGAGTATATACCGAGCCAGAACATCGACCGTTATGTGGAATGCCCCGCCGGCGAGAACAACACCTGGAACCTGAAACTCGACCTGACCGAAGACGATTTTGAGAGTCTCGACGACCCGAGCATGACCGTCACCGGCAAGGACCTCTCGACCATCGCGGGAATCTTGGGCCCGCGCAACGCCGACGGCAGCCTGCCAGACGTGGGCTTCTTGAAACTCAAGAAGGGGAGCCGCGCCATCGACAAGGGCGAGGATTTGGGATTCCCGTTTGTGGGCGAAGCGCCCGACCTCGGTGCTTTCGAATACGGAATGAGCTCGAGTAGCACGACATCGCTTTTCAGGAAAGTTGTCCGCAATTCTCGTGACCTCAAGTCTCGCTCGGTGAAGGCTTTCGATTTGCAGGGGCGTTTCCTTGGAAAGGTGCCGGTTGAGTATGGCGTAGACTTTGTCCCCAACAAGAATGTATATTTAAAATACTAAACGCTTTAACATAGGGAGTTACAGATGAAATTTTATCCTTTATTTGCCGCTTGCTCCATTTTGGCCGTTACCCTGATTGCGTGCGGGGACGATTCGTCATCGGGCGCAAAAGAAGAACCATTGCCAAGTTCTTCTTCAGAAGAAATCACGTCTAGCGAGACTGTGCCAGAAAGCAGTTCGTCTGTAGTGCTCTCTACTATAATCAACGAGGATTCGACCATTATCGATCCGCGCGATTCTAGTACATATAAAGTCATTAAATTCGGAGATCAGATTTGGATGGCGGAGAACATGAAGTATTCGCCCGAAGACACCCTCTGTGAAAAAGGTATTGGGGATGAATGCCTTTATACCTGGTCCGAAGCGATGGGTAAAGGACACGACTACGATCGCAAGTGGCTGGCCATCAGAGATACGACAGGGTTCCAGGGGCTTTGTCCGCCCGGGTGGCATGTCCCTTCCGCAAAAGAAGCTTTGGCATTGGAAAAAAGTTTGCGCAGACTTCTGGAACATGGATACGAAAGCGAGTATTTCTGTTCTTCGGTGGTTCAGGAGGATATGTTAAATGAAGACGGAAGCCGTGATAACTATTGTGAAGCTTACGGTGCTGACGGCCTTTCCAATGGCTTCAACATGCATTTGATTGGGGATCGAAGCGGTTTCTGGCTCGTTGAAGAAGACAACGATCCCTTTACTTGCACTATCGCAAGTGCGGTGACTTTCTGGGGAGGGTCAATTTGGGTGGATGATTTCCCGAATTCAAGAAAGGATAACCTGTACAACCTTCGTTGCGTCATGAACGCAGATGAGGACGAAGAATAACGGTTATTCCGACCCTAGATAATTGCGGAATTCCCTGTAGTTCTGTTCGTATCCGGGGCGGCAGAATACCGCGAACTCGATGGTCTTGAAGGCGAAAAGATAGTCCTTGATAACCTCGGCAGAGGCGGCCGCCACGACCTTCGGGTTGTTCATGAACGCCCCGCAACCGAATGCCCCCAGCACGATGTTTTCTACTTTGTTTGTAACGGCGATGTCTAGAATGCGGCGGAGCCGTTTTATGTGTAGCTGCTTGAGCGCCTCGTCGGTAATGGTGACGTCGCCATAGCGCAGGTTCGGAGCTGCACAAGTGATTACGTCCACGCTGTACCAGTCTTTTTCGCTGAGCAGTTCGGGCGCCGAGACGTCCGTCTTGAACACGGTCACACCCGGCGTGTAGATGCAGTCGTCGGTGTGCAGCGCGGTTCTGTTGCGGCGGTGCGGCTCGTAGAAGAGTTCCCACATCTTTTGGTCGGTAAGGCAGCTGTACAGGGTGGAACACCTGCAGAGGCATTCTTCCTGTGCGCCCGCCCCCGTCGTGACGCCACCGCCCGGGTTCGATGCCGATGCGAAGTTGAGTACTGCGACCCTGGTGCCCGCATACGCCTGCGCCGCCTCGAACGTGCGCTTCTGCGAAACGACGACCTTGGCCCGCTCCGCATGGATATTCCGGCTCTCGATGGCGACGCCCTCGCGTTCGCCCGTAAACTTCTGCGCCCGCCTTGATTGCGCGATGGACTCGCGGAGCCGCGTGTTTGTGCGGCAACGTTCCGCCGTGTCGTTGAACACGGTGACATTCAATTCCCTATAATTGATTTTATTCTGCATACTTTTAATATCGCTTATTTGCGTGGAAATGTCAAGAGGAGGGGCAAGTTGCCCCCTAAAACCCCGAAGTCAGGTTCATTTCGAGTTCTTCAATGGTGGGGATAGTCCCTTCAATCTTTTCGGGGTAGAAGCGTTCTAGTTCGTATTCTGAAATACTGATTGGCTGTGTGCTTGACTCAAGTGCGTATTGGGCTTGCACGCGGTCCTTTTCCTTGCATATGAGCAGTCCTATGGTTGGATTGTCGCGCCCTTCCTTTTTCAAGATGTGGTTGCAGGCCACCATGTACCCGCCAAGCTGCCCGATATCTGCGAATTCGAACTTGCCGATTTTGACTTCCACCACCACGTAGCACGAAAGATTCAGATTGTAAAACAGCAGGTCCAAAAACTGTTCGCGGTTGCCTACCTGCAGGCTGTATTCCCTGCCGACATAAGCAAAACCCGTTCCCAGTTCAACAAGAAATTTCGTGATGTTGTCAAGCAATTTATCTTTCAACAGTTTTTCGTTGTGCCGCCCCGTGATGCCCGTGAAGGCGAAATCATAGGGATCCTTCGTCAGTTCCTGTGCCAATTCGCTTGTTTCGGCAGGGAGAGTCCTCTGAAAATTGGTCAAAGCCTTCCCATGCCTTTCGTACAGGTCGGTCGAAAGCATATTCAGGAGTGTTGAGCGGCTCCAGCCTTTTTCTACAGTTTGTTGGACGAAGAAAAGGGCTTTTTGCGGGACCTGCTTAAATTTGTCTATTAGAAGTTTGTGGTGTCCCCAGGGTACTTGATACAATTGCTCCCCAACTTGGGGAGTAAATTCAACGAAAGATTGGTACAAGAGGTAAAAGTTCTTCATATACAGTAAATTTGTAGGCGAGAAGCAGGTGGCGTCCGGATTCATTTTCTTTAAATCAATGCCAAGATTTTTCATAAAATGCCCGCCCCATCTGCTTTCGGCTTTCATAGAGACGATGTCCCGCCCCAGCTCCCAGTAGAATTTCAGCAGTTCCGTGTTAACCTTGATGGCGGCCTTGATTTGGCTCTTGCGGTAGCGGCTAGAAAGTTCCGCAATCCAATTTTTGTAATCCTTGTCCAAGATGGTGATATTCTTGCTCATAAAACATTCCTTTTTAAGCACTTTCTCCGGATATTAGAGAAAATGCCCGCACACTGTATGCGAAGTTATGCCAGAAAATGCAACAGGCTGTTGCACTTTTAGCGGTTTATTTTTTGATGGGGATGCTCTTGCGGTGTTGTTGGCGGGGGCATTCCCCGGCATTACCTGGCGCGGCTTTCGTCGCACACTTGAGCAGGTCGTGTTCCTGCCAGCTATCCAACAACATCGACAAGAAGGTTGATGCGCCTCGTCGCGGATGCACGTACGGGCCAGAGGCCTATGCCGACTGTCACGAGGATTGTCGAATTATCGAGATAAATATAAATAATCTTTCTGCAGAGTGCAATAGGGATGATGTTTCAGATGCCGTAATTACACGAACTCGACCACGAGCTGCTTGCCGAGGGCGTGTGCCAGCTTGTAGAGAGTTTCGACGGAAGGCGAGCCCTTCGGAGTCTCGAAACGCTGGTACGCTTGCGGGGTGATGTTTGCGCGACGCGCCACCTCGCTCTTCTTTTGTCCCCTGCGCGCTTCAAATAGTTTGTATGCAATCTCGATTCGCGGGGAAAGCTCGACCGGGTAGAGCCCCTTGTCGGAATCGGGCATTGTCTTGGGGAGAATCATCGTGTTGCCGAGATCCAGGTCGCATTCCATCGCGCCGTCGAGGGCATCCTTCGCCTGCCTGAGGGCCTCCTCCTGCGTGTCGCCGAACGCGTTCACGTTGGGCAGATCGGGGAACGAAACCACGAAACCCATATCCTTGTCTTTCTCAATTTTCGCTGCGTAATTCATGGATGCCTCTACTGGTCAAATTGTTTCAAGATGCGCTTGAGATAGACGCCTTCTATCTCGTGCTTGTTTCGTTGTATTGGGACGGGGCGCTTGCCTTGCTTCACGAATATGTGGTGGTCGCCGCTGATTCGCCCTAGTTCCCAACCTCTCTTCTTTGCGTAATCGCAGATTTCTTTAAACTTCATAGATTAAAATACAATATATTTATTTATTTGTAAATAGATTTATTTATAAATTCTGACTTATTTCTTCATTTTTGGCTCCTTTTGCATAAAAAAAGGACCGCTCCGCCTTTTAAGCGGGAGCGATCCATAATACCACCTTTTCTGGTGCTGGGAGTAATATACAAAATTTAGTGCGCCGGGACAATCTGTTGGATGTTTTGATTTATATTATTTACGATGCCTATCGTAAGGGACTAGCCGTATGTTCGAATTCTTCAGATACTTCAAGGGCGAAATGGAAAATCCCTTCGAGGGCGTGGAACAGAACAAGGCGATGCTCTGGTTCTACGAGCAAGGTTATTCCATCACGGGCGACGAAAGAGGCCTGATTGACGAGTACAGGTGCTACGTGAAGGAATTCCGGGAAGACGACGGCGTGCCCGAAGGCTACAAGGCGCTACTGTTCAACCGGTACATGAAAACAGCCTATTCCGTAGTTGACGCAATCCCGGAGTTCAAGGCCTTTTACGAGAAATATTACGGGTGAATTTATTGGGCGGGGGAGGTATCCCCCTCGCTCGCACTTCGTTGCTCACTACCCTCTCGATGCGGGGCTTCAGTCGCCAGCCCCGCAACGCCCTGGCTTTTGATTTCTATAAAAACTAAGACGTTATATAATCCGATCTATTTGGAATCTTAAAAAATCATCTAATGAATTTTTGTATGTAATAAAATCTGCATTGCATTGAATATTCCCGTTTTCATCGATATAGATATTATTAATTTGCCCATCGTTCCGTATTTTGGCGGCTAGATTGATTGGTAACCCTAATTTCACAAGTTGTATATCTATAGGATTATTGGATCCATATAGTATTTGCTCATATTCATCTTTTGTCATTTGACCGTAGTCTAACATCAATTGAAAAAACATTAAAAGTTTGAAACTAACGAAATCTTCTTCCTGTTTTTGTTTTATAATTGCCAGATTTATTAAATCCTGGTCTGACTTCAAAGACAGATTAACATAAACAGGGCTTGTTGAATGTGGGGCCCAGGGATAAGAAACTTCGCCAAAACTTTTGCCAATATACAAATAAGCGTTTCCTCGTTCTATTCGACTTCTAAAATAAGCGACTTCTCTTGATATTTTCTCATTAAGGGATTTTTTTCTATTTTCAAGAAACATCTCATAATATGAGATTGCTTCATTGTGTTTTAAACGAGCGACTTCCTCATCAATAATGAAATTTTCCATTCCAGAAATAAACAGAAAACAAAGCCTTTCCATAATAGGCAAAGATTTGATTCCTTCTGGCAAATCATTAAAAATATGCTGTGTAAAATTATTGAACAATAACTGAGCGACAACGTCTACATCTTTATAGATGTTACTCAAGCCAAGTTCAATTATTTTCTTTTTTAGTTTGCTAACCTCACTAGAAGAATCTGAAAAAAAGAGTTCGTCTTCTTTTTGAATTTTTTTTGCACTTTGACGCTCGTTCTCGTCAAGGGGCATCTCATATTTTTGTAGCAGTGGATTATCTAATTCATCAATAAAATTAGTTTTCTTTAGCATCTTTATTTTATTTTCCAATCTGCCATCTCTGCGGTTGTATTCCTCCGAATTGACAAAATGAATCAAAGGTTGTAATTTCTTTAAATTAATTGGTTCTGCAAAAATTTCATTAAGCCTGTTAACTCGACCAATTAAATTCGTTAATGCAGCCTGGTTTAAATTGTTCCCATCTAAAATAAAGAGAGTGTCTATTGGTAAATTCATCCCTTCAAGAATGACCTTATTGGCTATTATTGTTGACAATTCTGAAATTTGAGAAAATCTCGTCAGCAAATAATCTTTTACGCTGTCGGGTAATTTCCCATGAAGGTAAAGAAATCCCTTTTTTATACAATCTGTCAAATAAAAATGTTGATGAACATACCTATTTAAATTAAGTACGATTTCATCAATAGCATCCGATTCTACAATTTGTTCTCTTCTTTCAAGATAAGCCCGAGCAAATTTTTGGATTTTTCTAGGTGTATATAAATAAATAAAATTTTTTTCGCCCCTGTTTTCATCTATATAGTCAAAAATATTATTTGCAGAGGTTTCAAGAGTGATAAATTCATCAATAAATCTATTATATATACGCTTGCAATTTTCTGGTAGATATTCGTAAATTTTAGGTTCCTTGACATTGAGGCGAATTCTGTTTTCTATAATACTTTGGCCATTCTGCAAAATCAAATTAGAAGAATCTGAAATCAGAGGCGAAAAATACAGGATTTTGCAACCGGAAAATCTTTTCTTATTCAACTTAATCAAGCGAGACAATAAGATTGATCGCGAATCTCTTTCTAATAATTGATGTGCCTCATCTATATACATGAAATCATATGAGATGCTGTACTTGTTTAATAGACGAAATGCTCTTTCTTGAGTAAAAACACCTATAAAACCCTGAAGTCTTTCTTCGTACATTTCATCATGTGTAATAATTCGTATTGGAAGATTTAATACTTTAATGTTCCTATATGTTTGCGTAAGCAATGCTTTTGAAGGAACTATTATCGCATATTTTTTAGTTGAATCAAAAGTAGATTTGATATGCGCTAAAATCAAACTGCTTTTGCCAAATGATGTTGGTGCGATAAAGCTTTCTTCTGAACATTCTGAAGACAAAATTTTAAGTGTAAACTTCTTTTGCTCAAATGTTTCAACTATACCATGATTTTTGTATTCTCGTTCAATTTTTGATTCTATTAAAGAATTTGCCAATGATTCAAATGATAAAAAACCATTTTTAGTTAATGCGTATGATATTGGATAAAGACCAAAAGAAATACTAAAATCATATAACGGTAGATAATCATTATATATTATTGAATAATTCAGAACAATGTAATACGCCAGTTCGGCATAACCTATGCGTCTTTTATCCAAAGAATATTTTTTTATTAATAACGCAGCTACCGTAAGAATAAAGGTTTTTTCGCTTGAGGATAGCTCAGATGAAGATACGGTCAATTTTCTTATGCAATCTGAAAAAAGAGTAATTTCTCTTATTCTGTGTAATTCATTACTCATTATCGTATTGCCTTATGAATTGATGTAATTTAAAAACAGATTTATCGTTTTTTGCGTCATGCAAATGGCAATCACTTCTTTCCCATAAAGTCGAGATGTTATTTGAGTTATATCTTGAATAATATTGGAGGAATTAAATGTTTGCCATACACCATCAAGAAATATTGTTCCGCAAGGAATCGTATTAAACTCATTTATATCATGATAACGTCCTGAAATAAAATCATCTCTTAATTTTTTCAAATCGGCTCGCAATGAAGATTCTGCGCTAACATCCATATGAGATGCGTGGTTATAGGCGTTTTTCCATGGATTATTTGTTTGACCGGTTCCGGCAACCTTATTTTTTAAATCGTCCATAGCCTCTTTTATTTTTGATGCGTGAGTTATATTTTGGCTGTTTATAGAGCCCGACTTGCTTTCCATTAACCAAATCAAAGAATTTTTTGAAAAAAGTCCGTCAAATCCTTTTTTTATAGAATCTTCTTCCAAATTTCTATAAAGAAATTCCTGTTTAAAGCCCAAGGTTCGAATGTGCAGATGCATAAAGAATTCTGCAATTGCCCCCATTTTCCACTTGTCATCTTTTGTCGCAAATAGCTGTCTCAAGTCATTTTTTACGTTATCAACGCTCCCGCCTGAATCTCCTTCGCAAATAGAGACGATATTTTCGTCTATAAGTTGCTTGATATCGGCGTCTATTTGAGGTATATCAATTATAGTCAAATGAATCGCTGGATTTATAACTTGGTTGATAACTTGGTACATACGCAGTATTTTAGTTATTTGAGTGTGTTTTTTGGATAATTATGTCCCAACTTCATTCTCGCATGCATTTTTTTTTCTGCGAAGAACTCCTATCGATGCTCTTAATAATATTAATAAACCTTTCTGTATGGCCTTGTTCTCGTTCACATTGAATTAATGAGACGAGTTATGCTTTGTACTTGTCCTTCTTATTCTCCGCCACATTTTTGTATTTCGGTAATTTCTCAATTCTTTTTGCTTCGCGCAGAATCATATCGCTGTCGCTGAGGTCGATAATATTCTCTGACTTCGGCGTTTCCGCTTCATCTTCAAAGCCGCAGATTCCGAAGTACTTGTCAAAGAATCCCTTGAGCAAGGCGAAAATGCGGTTCTTTAATTCGCTGCGATTTTCTGCGGTTTCGGTTTTCTTTGCGAAAAGACTCTTTTTCGGCATTAGGGCGGGGAGGCCTGTTCCGATATCGCTCATAGTGCCGTCGTGGAATGCATCGGCAAGGAATTGGCGGGTCTTTTCGTCGTTCAGTTTGTTTTCTTGAATGAGCTTGTCTAGGTCGGCGTCGCGTTGTTCGCGAACAAAAACTCGCCAATCCTTATCCACGTTGGTTTTTGTATTGACGCGGGCGATAAATGCTTCGATAAGTTCTTTCTTGCTGCGGAGCTCAATGGATCCGTTGACGGCCTTGTTGATTTCACCAAGAATTGTCTTGTCTTTGCAGTTGCCCTTATGGTACTTTGCGACGAGTTCCAAGATGTAATCGATGGTGATATCCACCTGTTTGATAAGCTCAATTTCGAATTCGACATCGTCCTTGATGCTTTCTTTCTCGCCTTTTTCTTTGGTGTACTTTTCATAGAGCCGTAAGTATTCGCCCTGGTAATCTTGCAATGCTCTTGCTGAGAATTCATCATCTTTGAATTCGTCAAAGCAATTAAGAATATTCCTGAGGCGGAGCAATGTGCCATATAGCTGAATAAATTCCTTTTCCTTCTTTTCGCCGAGGATTTCTCCGCTTTTGAGGAGTTCTAGCGGGAATTTGCTTTCAAGTTCGGCGACGATTTCGAGGTAGCCCTTTACGTGCTTGCCCTTTTCGGTATAGCCTTCGTAATAGTCCTTGAATGTTTTCAAGAGGACTACGCCGCCGGCGTCTTTATCGCCGAATAGAGCGATTGCATCGTCTGTCTCTTTTTGCAGGGAACGGAAGCAAATGATGTTTCCGAATGTCTTGACGGAATTGAGAATACGATTTGTACGAGAATAGGCTTGCAAAAGACCGTGTTGACGAAGATTCTTATCAACCCACAGCGTGTTAAGCGTAGTTGCGTCAAAGCCAGTAAGGAACATGTTTACGACGATAAGCAAGTCGACTTGCCTCGTCTTCATCTTTTCCGACAAATCCTTGTAGTAGTTGTCGAATTTGTCGCCACCCTTTCTCGCATCATCTTTCTTTGCGACAACCTTAGCGTTCTTGTTCTTTCCACTAAAATTGGTCTTGAAAGTCTTGTCGTAATCGAAGATTGCGGATTCCAGAAAGTCGCGGGAACTCTGGTCCAGCTCCATTGTGTCAAAGTCTTCTTCTGCTAAAAGACCTGAGTCTTCTTCGTTTGGTGCATAGCTGAAGATGGTTGCTATGGTAAGCCCAGCGCCGGGTTCGCCTGCTTTGCGCTCTGCGATTTGCTTCTTGAACTCATTATAATAGAGTTTTGCAGCAGGAATCGAAGCCGTCGCAAAGATGGAATTAAAACCGTTTTGACGTTTGCCTTCCAATGCGTAAGTTTCATTACGTTTGGTCTTCTGGTCAAAATGATCCAGTACATACTTGACAACTTCACTAATACGCTTTTCATCAAGCAGAGTTTTTTCGGTTTCAATAGCAGAAACTTGCTTATCGGCACGACCTTTCTTAGCCTTGATTGTATTGATGTAGTCAATGCGGAAGGGCAAAACATTGCCATCGTTGATGGCGTTAACGATTGTATAGTGGTGGAGCTTGTCACCGAAGGCTTGTTGTGTCGTTCTTAAAAGCGGAGATTTCCCACTTCCGGAATTTTGCGGGAAAATAGGTGTGCCGGTAAAGCCGAAAATGTGGTAATTCTTGAATGTCTTTGTGATGCGTTGATGCAGTTCGCCAAAATGGCTTCTATGGCATTCGTCAAAAATCAGGACGACATGTTTGTTGTAAATTTCATGAGTCTTGTTTTGCTTGATAAAACATCCAAGTTTTTGGATCGTTGTGACGATAATCTTGTATTCTTGGAAACCGCCCTTCTCGTTCCGGTTCTCAAGTTGCCGAGTAAGCACTGCAGTGGACTTGTTTCCGTTTGCAGCACCCTTCTGGAACTTGTCGTATTCGCGCATCGTCTGATAGTCCAGATCTTGCCTGTCAACGACGAAAAGGACCTTATCAATGAATGGCAAGTCCTTGGCTAGAAGTGCGGTTTTGAAACTGGTAAGTGTCTTGCCAGAACCAGTTGTATGCCAAATGTAACCACCCGCATCAACTGAGCCCATCTTCTTATATGTATTTGCGACTTGAAGTCGTTCTAGAATGCGTTCGGCTGCGGTAATCTGATATGGGCGCATCACCATAAGCAATCTTTTCTCGGTAAAGATGCAATACTTGGTGAGAACGTTTAAAAGGGTGTGCTTCGCGAAGAATGTCGCCGTGAAGTCAACAAGATCGCGGATGTTTTTGTTGTTTCCGTCAGACCAGTAGCTGGTGAACTCAAAGCTATTACTCGTTTTCACTTTGCCTTTTCTGCCGGCAATTTCTTTCAGGTGCCCGTCGCGGGTTGTGTTGGAGTAATATTTGGTTTCCGTTCCGTTGGAAATGACAAATATTTGGATGTACTGGAAAAGCCCTGTCCCTGCCCAGAAACTATCGCGCTGGTATCGATTAATCTGATTGAACGCTTCCTTGATGGAAATTCCACGTCTTTTGAGTTCTATGTGAACTAGTGGGAACCCGTTCACGAGAATTGTTACATCGTAGCGGTTGTCGTGCTTTGCGCCTTGTTCTTCGCCAATGACATATTGGTTGATGACTTGAAGACTATTGTTGTGGACATTCTTTTTGTCAATAAGGGTGATGTTCTTAGAGCGCCCGTGGTCATCCTTGAATGTCTTTACATGGTCTTCTTGAATGGTGGCGGTCTTTTCTACGATTCCTTGGTTGCCGTTGGCAAGTTCTTGGCTATAGAAACGTTTCCATTCATCGTCGCTGAATTTGTAGTGGTTTAGTGTTTCAATTTTAGTGCGGAGGTTGGCAATTAAATCAGCATCGGATTTGATTTTTAAATACTCGTAGCCCTGCGCTTGCAACTGCTTGATGAATTCACGTTCAAGGTCGGCCTCGCTTTGATAGGCATTAGACTTTGAACGAATCGGCCGGTATTCGGCAACGACTGTGGATTCACTGGTTTGGGCTACGGTGTTATACATTAGTTCTTTTCGCTTGCGTCGTAAACGGTCTGTTTTTATAACAAAACTACCAATTTAGGGTAGTTCCATGCCCTAAATATATAATAAATGTGGCAAAAGGGGGTGTTTTGACTTAAACGGCTTTCTTGAAGGACAGGAGTTTGTCCCTATAGAACTCGTATTGTTTCTTTCTGGCCTCGATTTCGGCGGGGATTCCCTGAGAAATATCGTTGACAAGCGTGTCAAATCGGTCGAGAATTTCAATGATTTGTTTTTGTGTAGCGAGGGAAGGTACGGGAATTGAAAACTTACGAATTTTCTCCATAGGGATGTTTTGCATCGACGATTGCTGGAGAAGTTTGTTGATTTGTTGATTCCAAAAAAGGGAGGTTCTGAAGAAATACATCATGAATTTTGGTAATACAGCGTCTGTTTGCAAGCGAATTAGAGATACATTTGGAGCTAGATAGTATTTGTCATCCTCATCAATAAGAGCAACTTGGCCAACAGTTCCAACATAAGTGAAAAGCATATCTCCAATGTGCAGTTTGCTTCTAGAAAGTTTTGAAAAGTCGCTATTGTCAATATATTTCACATCGTCTAATACTAAATGTCCTGATTTAACATTTAATCCTCTTAGGGCGATTATTTTACCCTGTTCGGAATACTTAACATAGTTTGTGAATTCAAAACCAGCCAACTTGGTTACCAAAGCGATTTCACCTAAAGTTATCCATTTTACTTCGTTGCCTGCGCCAAATGTTAGGGGGGGGGCTAACTTTCCCAAAAGACAGTAATTGGTCTCGGTAAAATTCATACTGCTTCTTGCGAGCTGTTAGCTCCGCTGTTAGCTCCGTAAACTTATCTAGTATATGTACTATTTCTTCTTGGATTTCTAAAGGAGGAACAGGAATGATTAGTTTTTCAACAACGCATGAATCTAGTGTAGGAATTCCTGCTTTTCGAACGCGAGACTTTAGAAAACCTTCTTGGCAAAGAATTGCGTAGTACAGATAGCGACTATTGTTTTCTGAAGATTCAAGAGTAAAACATCCATCTGAAGACCAGAACGCTTTATCGCAAAAGCCAACTGTTCCTGCTGATGCGCCGACATTTATAATCATTACGGAATTTGCAGGACGATTCGCTTCAGAATAAAAACCTAATGGCTCTAATCCTCCGTGAAATACAGGAAATGGGGCGTTTAAAGACAATTGGTTTTTTGTTAATCTGCGCCCACGCAAAACCTTTGTAAAGGAAATCAAAGGCTTATACTCAACCCCGTTCGGGCAAAACTTCTTAATCATCTCATCAATTTTGCTCATTTTGCACCTGCCTTACTTTTCCCATGTTTGCTGATGATTTTGTTTTTTACATCAGTCACCAAAACCCCTTTATAAGTAAAGTAGGCTGGCCCTTGGCAGGTTTTCCATTCTTTTCCGGTTCGATTTGACATCAATTGCTTTGCAAGTTTACTTAATGAGATTTCTTTACCCTTATATTCAACATTAGAATTTGATAGAGTTTTCACCTGAACGGATTCATCGTATTTAAATTTTAGAATACTTCCGACTGGAATCCCTATTTTTTGAAAATCGAATCGCTTTTTATTTTCGGGCGTCCCTTTTTTGCTTTCAACGGCAATGCTGTTGCATTTTTTTGAACTAATCTTGCCTTTAATATCTTTTAAAACAATTCCATTATAAGTGAAATAAGCTGGCCCTTGGTAACCCTTCCATTTTTTCCCCGTTCGCTCTACCATCAATTTTTCAGCAAGCCTGCTTAGTGATAGACTCTCGCCTTTATATTCAACATTAGAGTCGGATAAAATTTTTGCCTGAATAGAGCTGTCGTACTTGAACTTTATGAATGTTCCGACCGGAATACCATATTTTTTAAAATTAAAACGCTTGGTCGAATTAATTGCACCATTATGTTCTTCATTTTCTGAGTCTATGTCTTCCAGTATTTCATCAGTTGTCCAACTTTCATTTTTCCATAATTTTTTTGTTGTATTAGTAATTTCTGCGATTTTTTTGAAGATATTCCATGCCTGTTCGGGAGACATCTCATAAAACTCTCTTTTCCGCAAATGACCATTTATCTTATCTGATACATGGAGTTTATCGGTGCATGTGTCAATGAGATCATGAAGCATCTTGTCCGAATTGTTTGTGTCTGTTTGGTACGTTCCATATATGCGAAAAGCTTTAGGAGTCCATGTTGAAGCGTTCGCTGTAGCTAGTCTTTTTTGAGGATCTTCAGCTTCGCCTATTTTTACATATTTGGGGAAAGATGGATTTGTGAAAATGTATATGTATTTTTTTGCCATTTTCTATTTCTCCAAATCGGCGATAATCTTGTTGATTGCCTTGCGTAATTCGTCTTCGTGCTTGACAATCTCCGCAATTTCCTTGTTTAGCTGAACGATGTCCACCTTTTCGCGAGTATCCTTTTGCTCCACATAGGTCGAAACAGAAAGGTTGTAATCCTGTTCGGCCACATCGTCGATAGCTACCAATTTCGCAATGTGCTTCTTGTTTTTGCGCTCCGCCCAGTTGTTTTCGATATTCTGGATGTTGTCGTCTGTCAACTTGTTGGAATTTGTGACCTTGATGCATTCGGCGCTTGCGTCAAGGAACAAAATCTTGTTATCGGCCTTGTTCTTCTTCAGAACCATAATGCATGTTGCAATACTTGTTCCAAAGAACAGATTGTCGGGCAACTGGATAACGCAATCAACGAAGTTATTATCTACAAGATACTGGCGAATTTTCTGCTCGGCTCCACCGCGATACATAATGCCTGGGAAGCACACCACAGCGGCAGTGCCATCGGTTGAAAGCCATTTGAGAATGTGCATTACAAAAGCGAGGTCTGCTTTTGATTTTGGGGCGAGAACACCTGCGGGTGCATAACGCGGGTCATTAATCAAAGTCGCATCGCTATCGCCAGCCCACTTGATGGAATATGGCGGATTGGAAACGATAGCCTCAAAGGGTTCGTCGTCCCAATGTTTCGGATCCGTAAGCGTGTCGCCAAGAGCAATGTCAAACTTATCGTAGCCTACATCATGCAGGAACATGTTGATACGACAAAGGTTGTAGGTCGTGATGTTGATTTCTTGGCCGAAGAAACCCTGACGCACTCCATTGGGACCGAGAATTTTGCGTGCCTTAAGCAACAAAGAGCCGGAACCACTTGCCGGGTCGTAAATCTTCTTGATGTTCTTTTTGCCATGAACGGCGATTCTCACAAGCAGTTCGGAAACCTCTTGCGGCGTAAAGTATTCGCCACCCGATTTGCCTGCGTTGCTGGCATACATGCCCATCAAAAATTCGTAAGCGTCACCGAAAGCATCGATAGTGTTGTCTTGGTAGTTGCCCAAATTCATTTGTGCAACACCATTCATCAACTTAACGAGTTTGTCGCATTTCTGAGCGACAGTCTTGCCCAACTTATTGCTGTTAACATCAAAGTCGTCAAAAAGGCCGGAGAAATCATCTTCCGAAGAGGTACCCTTGGCAGAATTTTCAACATACTTGAAAACGCTTTCCAAGGTCATATTCAAGTTTTCATCTTCGGCAGCCTTTTTCAGAACATTGCAGAAAAGCTGACTCGGAAGCATGAAGAACCCCTTCTCGCTGACCATATCGTCCTTGATCTGCTTCGCTTCCTTGTCGGAAATGTCGGCGTAGTCAAAGTCGTTTTCGCCGGCTTCCCATTGGTACTGGTTGATGTAATTCGTCAGATTTTCGGAAATGTAGCGGTAAAAGAGCATTCCCAGCACGTACTGCTTGAAGTCCCAACCATCTACCGAGCCACGAAGATCGTTTGCGATGTTCCAGATGGTGCGGTGCAGCTCCGCCCGTTCAATTTCTTTCTTGTTGTCGGCCATTTTGAACCTATAAGGAGGGGTTTAAAGGAAATATAAACAAAAAGGAAGAACAAAAATGTCAATAATTGGCTTTTTTGCCGGATTTAGGGCTATTTGGGATGTTTTAAAGCCTGTTTGATGGATGTTTTTGTTGGTTGCTTTAATTGTTTGGGAAATGCCTTTTTTGCATGGGACTGTGAAGCTTGTATGAAAAAAATAAATTTGTATGTTGTAGTTTTCCTAACAAAATAAATGTAAAATTAAAGAGCGTATATGCAAACATGATGAAAGAAGGCCCCCTTTTGTCTTGTTATTTGGAATTGTGGGCAAGGAAATTGTTGCTGATGTCTACTGATAAAGATGTCCTGTCCTCTTCGAATTTGTTCAATTTTACGAGTAAATTTGATGTTCTAAAGCTCATTTTGCAAAATGGATTTAGATACAATAAATGGGAAGAATCCTTGCCCAAAAATGGTGTTAAACAGGAAAATTATATTGTTTGTTTTTGTGATATTCCATGGACGCAAAATAAAGAACACCGTGATTGCTATGGAAATAATGGCATCGTTTTGACAAAAGAATGGGGCATAAGGAAAGAAATCTCGCCGGTTAGATATATTAATGGTACAAGCGTAGGAATGTCTGATAGATATATGCAGACAAAAACTACTCATAGAGAAATGCTTGAGACTAGTGGTTACGAATTGGCTGATAGCTTTGTTAAGGAAATAGTTCTTCAAAAGTATATATGCAATGGATCTTTAAAAGGAATGCAATCAGTTGTTCAAAAGAATGCTGCTGATCCAAAATTTGCACGGGAAATTCAGGATGAATTAGATACGTTTGCGGAGATGGAAAAAGCTATTGTTGATGCGAAATTTCAGGATTTTTACGAACAAATGAAGGGACGTGTGGCATTTCTTTTGGAGTCACTTTATGATGAATTGGAGCGACGGGATGCTTTTGAACGAAATTATACGGAAGATTTTACTCATCCGAATTCAGGATTTCATCCGGATAAAATTCTGTATAATGAAAGAGAATGGCGCTCTGTAAAACATCTAGGAGTTGATGCTCTGCTTAAGCCGGATGCTCCTGATCACTTGCCCCCATCTGAAAATCTCACATTCGAAGATGATGATGTTGTCGCAATATTGGTTGAAAGAAAAGAATATGTGGAGCCAATCAAGGATATGATAATAAAACGTCAGACGCTTTTGTCTCCCGATAGCGCCTCAAAAGTTATATTTGTTGAGGAGTATCGGGAATAGGCCTAAAGTAAATTTTGAAAGCCACCGCATTAGCGGTGGATATTTTTTTTTGGGGGGGGGAGAATATTCTTGAGTCGTATCCCTCCCTTTAAAAAAATTACTATTGTTTTGATAAAAACCGCAATAAATGTAAGAAAGGTTGACCTATGGCCTTGTTAGACGATATAAATCTGCAGAAAATCAAAAACATTCAAACATACTTGAATGATATCAATCGCCTGTTTTCTGATTATGAACAGGAACGGCACACTACAGAGGATTACAATGGCCGTCAAATCCTTGAATTATTGCAGAATGCGGATGATGCTCAATCAAAAGAAGTTCAGATAGAACTGAATACAAATAAGCAGTTGTTGATTATATCGAATGTGGGGGAACCTTTCTCAAAAGAAGGCTTTGAATCATTGATGCTCGCGCATAATAGTTCAAAGAGAAATAAAAAAATCTATATCGGAAACAAAGGCCTTGGCTTCAGGTCCATTTTGAATTGGGCTGATAAAATAGATGTTGTGTCAAATGGCTGTAGAGTCAGTTTTTCTCCAGAAATTGTAACTGAATCTGTTGAAAAAGATTTAGCAGAAAAATATAATGAAATTAAAGAACTTAAGATAAAAAAACAATTTGATCCTTCTGCGTTCACGTACCCTATTTTGGCGCTACCTACGATCCAGGAAAATCTGCAATCATCTATTTGGACTACTGAAATTATTATTCAGTATAAACGCAACTATTTAGAAGACATAAAAAAGCAAATTGCGGCTCTCTCTCCTGAAGTCTTGTTATTTGTTAGAAACATGGAATTGCTAAGGATAGTAGAAGATGAAAATGTCAAAGAATACAGATCGGATATTGAGAAAAAAGAAGATTTTTGTAATGTATATCTAACCTCAAAAATAAATGATTGTATAGATACAGATTGCTTGTATAGGGTATTTAAGAGATCTGGAAAACTGCCTTTAGAATATCAAGAAAATAATAAATACAATGATGCGCTTCATTATGAAGTTGCTGTTGCTATAGGAGATAATTTTGAAGTTGAAAAGAATTTTCTGTACAGTTTTTTCAAAACCGATATTGAAATTCCTCTACCCTGCATAATTCACGGTTCCTTTGATTTAAATTCTTCTAGAAAAATCATCAACAATACAAGTGTTAATGATTTTATTCTTAGGAAAGTTGCGCAAGAAATATTATATGTTGCGTTATTTATAAGAAAGGATTCTCCTGAGGCGACATGGAATAGCTTTGAATTATTGCGCTTGCGTCATTCGCTTCTATTGGATAAATTGGAAGAATTTAAGAGAAATCTCAATAAATACAAATCTGAAGTAAGCGTGCTTCCGTGTGTTGATGAAAAGTATCGCACATTATCGGATGTCGTTTACTATTCTGATGAGATGAGTTCGCTAGTTGCTAAAGATTATGGTAAATATTTTCCGCATATATTAAAAGTCAAAAAAATAGGAACACCATGGAAGAATCTTGAATTAAACGCTAACGCAAAATATCCTGAGAAATATTTTTGGCAAACATTTGATTCAATATGTAGGAATGATGAATTTACCATTGATGCCCGTACAAATTTGATTGAGCTATTAAGTTCCCTAATTGAAAACAGGCAGTTAACAAATAGGGCGGAGTTCAAAATATCAATATTGATTGATGATGAGGGGTGCATTATTGATAAAGATTCTCTGATTTACACGCCTGCTCCGTATAAAATTAATAAGCCCAGCTACATGGATTTTCAGTTTATCGGTAAGGATTTCTATAAGAAACTTCTACAGGTATTTAAAATTAGCGGAGAACATCAGGATCGACAATTGTGTGCAAAGATTGGTTCCTTCGTTAATCTCAAACCGTATGACTTGGCCGAATTGACTCCAACAATAATAAGGACGTGTAATGAGATTTTAAAAAATGCAGAACATCCACTTCTAATCGCAAAGGAAACTATAGTTGTTCTTTATCATAATCATTTACTTTCAAAAACAATGCAAAGTGGTGCAGAAACTAAATATGAAGGTATTCAGCTAGTAAATAGAAAAAAAGAAATCGCATCGCCCAAAAATCTATATTTTTCCAAAACATATGAAAATGGTGCACGAACAGAATATGTTTATGGAGATATTATTTCAGATTCAGAATATCTTGTGGATAAAGATTTTTGGGATGTGTCGGATGGTGAAGAATTAGAAGAGTTCTTTATACTTTTAGGTATTTCTAAAAGCGTTAAATATGAAAAATATCAATTGTCAAATGTGGATAGAGGCTATTATATTCCGCTATTAGAAGAGTGTATTGAATATAAGTTGTATAAAAAAAGTGGACATGAGCCTCATAATGAAGTTTTTAGACTTGTTGATTTAAAGAAAATAGAACAGCTATCACCGTCCAAAATATTATTGCTACTATTTATTGAATCTGAACTAAGGTCGGAGCTTAATGCTCCTCGTCTAAAATTTGATAAACCTGGGTATAAAGGGAAATATGATTTTCCCGCAGATTATTCTTTTATTGCTTATCAGTTAAAACCGTTGTTTGAAAAAGTTGTTGCTAATATTGATGACAAAGATATAGATCGTCTGATAGACGAAAAATCAAAACTCGACTATGATTTTTTGGAGAGAAATGGGATAAAAAAAGAAAGAGCTGATGAAATTTTACGGCATTTGTACGCAAAAAAGGATTTGGAGGAACTTGATACAGAAACAATCTATTCAATGCTGCTTAAGGTTCCGCAGCTATTTCCAGATGGCAGAAATGTCCAAAAAGTATATAGTAGAATACTAGATATATTAAAATCTAGAGAGCCTATTAATCTTCCTCAAGGACTCTTTTTGGCATGTTATACAGACGATGTATTTGAATATAAATTATGTAGGGAGATATACTACTATGATGATGCTGTTTTGCCCAAGTCAATTTTAAGAGAAATTCCTACCCTGGTAATGCGTCAACGCGCTGGTTGTGATAATGTTGTTCGAATATTTGGTGTTAGAAAACTCACTGCAGATGCGTTAGAAATAAAAGAAAGTGCTGTTGAGAAAAATAAACTATTATCAGAATCCTTTGATGATTATCTAAATAAGCATAAGAGTTGCATCTTAGCATATAGAATGCTTGGGGTGAATGATTACGAAAAGAAAAAAGAAGAGGCCAGGCGCCTTGTAAATCTAAAAATACACCTTATATCTACGGGAAATTTCACTTTTAATGAAAAAACTCGTGAATTTGAGGATTATGATTTTATTTCAAAAGGCGATAATGCGTATATAAAGGTTCCCAATTTAGATTTTAGGACATTGGTTAGCAAGCTTGAATTTTTGGATGCCTGTGCCGAAGTGCTGATGATGCAATTCCGTTTAGATGATATAAAGTTAAAGAAAACTTTTAGAGATGTTATTAATAGTGATGCTGAAAATACAGAAAAGGAAATACGTTCTGACTATGGTTCAGACTATTTAAGAGAATGTAAGGAACTTTTAGGCGTAAACGAAACCCCAGAAATCATTTTTTGGAACAGAATTTTAGACGCAAAGGGATTGCCTTTATTTGTAGATTCAGAAAAAAAAAGTGTAAAGAGCTATGTTGAAGACGTTCTTTCTATCATTTTGCCGCAAAATTATGATGATGTTGTTTTCTTTGATGTGCAGAATGATGCGTTTATTTGTTTATTAAAGGTTGTGAAAGATCAGACGGGAATACTTTTATCTCGCTGTCTGAATAAAGATGGACTTATCCAATATCATAAAAATCATGTTAGAAATTCGATATTGGATAATTTGAGTAAATTTACAAGTCTTCTTTGGAAGAAAACAAATGCTCTTCCTAAAGATGAAATACAACCACGAATCAATTTTAAGAATAATATTTGGGCTTTTAGAAATTGTGATCAAGAAATAGATTTTAACGATTATTCATTTGAGTTAGATATTGACTATAATTCTATTGTAGTTGAGTTCGCTAGAAAAAAATTTGAAATAGATCTAGAACAAGAAGATGTTGAACCATATCAGGAAAAATATCAGTATAACCTTCCTGATGGTAATGAGACTGCTTTGCCGAACGATTTGGCGGGTTTAGTGTATTTTGAGGGTTATGATGCTCAGTTTGATAGTTTTTTTGCTGAATTAACAGAAGAAGCCGAGAATAGTAGCGAACCGCTGAATGATTATAAATCGTTTAATACAAGTTCTCCCTCTAATATAGATGCAACTGAAGTTAAGATTTTGCCGGCTGAAACAAGAGAGACGTTTTCAACTGGCGAAGGGAAGAGTTCTCCTAGAATCCCACACAATTCTTCTCCTGCAGCGGAGCGTATAAAGCAGGATCACGGAAAGTTGGCCCAGAAAACTGTTGTTCAGTGGCTTAAAGAGAATAAACATGCTTATCGAGAAAGAAGTTCAACTTCGCAGTCCGCGGATAAGGATGATGGAGCGCATTATGACATAGACTACAAGTTGAATGGTTCTACAGAATGGCGCTTCTTAGAGGTAAAACACGTATCCAATGACACGTTTGATATTTCAGAGGGTGAGATTGAATTTGCTTGTTTGTCTGAAAATAAGAGAAAATACGACCTTGCATTGGTCAAGGATGGTAAAGTTTATCCGGTAATTGCTCCATTTGCAAACGAAACGAAGAAAAGTTTCGTAGAAAAGTTCAATGCGAAAATAATGGGATATGCTGTTAAGTTTAAGATGATGACTGATGATGTCAATTAACCTTTTTTGTTTGCGTCAACAAAAATGGTGCTTATTTTTTCTTCATCCCTTTAATCTTTTCCTTATGCATCGCCTTGAGCCTTGCTCGGTCTGCGTTGAGCGAGGCGATTTCTCGGGCGATAGCTTCGATTTCAGTCGGGTAAATTTTTGTGGGCAGGGCCTTGTAGTATTTCTTGAAATCCCTGTCGCGGATTGTGCCTTCGGGGATTCTGTCGCCGAGTTTCGCGTTGTTCCCAAATATCACGAGGTCGATGAACTTGTCCTTGAGTGCCGGGAACATTTCATGTAGGGCCATGATATGCCCGTAATTCTGGTGGTGCGGATTCTTCATCGAGTATTTCTTTTTGCCCCAGCCCGCGATTACCGTCCATTGCTTGTCGTAGGCGTTGCCGACAATCAGCCCGATGTATGTCTTCTTTTCTACGACGAGGATGCCTTTCTCGGTCACGGCGATAATGTCGATTTGTTGTACGCCGTGGCTCCCTTCCACATAGACATCCCTGAAGACGGTTCCCTTGCTGATGGCGCGGATTCTGTTTGCCGTGTGCTTCTCGCCGATGTGCCCGACAATCTGGTTCTGGAAGAACCACATGCAAAAGACGATTGCACCGAGAATGACTATAAACGTTATCATGTAATAGAATATATACTTTTTGCGTTAGGAATAGTTCACTCTGTAAAATTTTCTTAGGCCCCTTGCCAATTTTGGGCATAATAGGTACATTAATGCCCGACGTGTTTTTCCGTCTAATGGAAAAATGCGTCTTTGCGTTTATAACGCAACGCATTTGGCCTCGGCAATGGAAATAAACAAGTTTATTTCCGCTGCTCTCGGCTTAGTGCGTTTTTTTTATCCCGATTTTCGGAATAAAGGGGACGCCTCTAACATCAATCGGCCGCCAAAGCGGTCAAATGGAGGCTGCATCAACTTATGGCAAAATTAGAGGACCTTATAAAGAACTTGGTGGCCCTTCCGCATGAATATGAGTGGTTGGACTTTAAGGAAAGCTGGTTTTCAAAGGACGAGATTGGCGAGTACATTTCGGCGATTTCGAACGGGGCTGCATTGTGTGGCCGGGAATTTGGCTATATCGTGTGGGGAATCCATAATTCAACTCACGAAATTCTCGCCTCGATGTTCTTGCAGTTGCGGCTGAGTGAACGGTCGGGGCGCGGCGTTCCGAAGATTGTTGGGGCGTATGGCCGCGAATCCATAAAAATTGAAAAGAATTTCATCGTGGTGACGATTCCGTTCAATAGGATTAACGTGACCCCGTTTGAACTGAATGAAGGGCAGCCGACAATAAACCCGACTGTAAAGGCTACAACAAACGCTACAATAAACGCTACAATAAAACTGACCGATAGTCAAAAGAAAATTCTTGAAAAAATCTTGAGTAATCCGATAATTACTCAAATTGAAATTGCCGAACAGCTAAATCTTCACCGTGTCTCTGTCACCAGAAGTATAACGAAACTACAGAAATTGGGTGTTCTGAAGAGAGTCGGCAGTAATAAAACCGGATATTGGGAAATAATTGAAAACGTACTCTAAAATTGAGTAACAGTTCAAGCTCTTGACGCGGCATAGCCGTGGATTTAGTTTTAGAATAGGACTTAAAAAAAGAGCAACATCATAATGTTTTGGACGCATCCAAAAACTGTAAACTTAATCATAAAAACGAGGAAAAAATGAACTATACATTTACAGAACAAGAAGTTGAAATGATGTATTACTGGGGACAATATGCTGATGGTGAAAGCGGCTTCACTGAAGAAGAACAAAAATTGTACGATAAAATAGAGCGAATTTTTACGCCGTTGCAAAAAGAAAAAGATGAATCTCGCAAGATTGTAGAATTCTTTGAAGAGATATGCAGTACATATAAGGGGGTGTCATATTCTTTGCGTTTCCCCGGAGGAAATTGCATAAGATTCATTGACGTAGATAAAGACCTTTGCTTCGACACGAAAAAGTCAAAGTACACGGATGTGGTGTTGGAGGTTTCGAAGGTAATAAATAAATTGAAGTTGAAGAAACGGGAGGGCTAGAATTACAACATGTCTTCGAGCTCCCGCCAAGATAATTCGAGCAGCTCGGCTAAGTCCAGTAGTTCCGCTGAATCAAGTCGCATGCAGTGCCCCGATATTCCCTCAGGTGCCCTTGCTGAACAACCCCGTGGGCTACGCGAAGTAGTTGAAGCTCTTTGTAAAATTTCGTTGGGCCTCTGGCGCAAGCGCCAAATGCTAGGCTCGGTCATATCCATGCAAGCATGGCTGCGACACTCGCCTTACGCATTGGTGCCAGTTTTCTGAATATTAGGTACATTAATGCCTGACGTGTTTTTCCGTCTAATGGAAAAATGCGTCTTTGCGTTTATAACGCAACGCATTTGGCCTCGGCAATGGAAATAAACAAGTTTATTTCCGCTGCTCTCGGCTTAGTGCGTTTTTTTATTTCGGATTTTCAGAATAAAGGGGACGCCTCTGACATCAATCGGCCGCCAAAGCGGTCAAATGGAGGCAAAATGGCAAAGAAGTCCATCAATATCTTGGACAAGGATTACACCCGCTGGGTAAAGGAACTCTCTACCCGTTACCGCAAGAGCCAAAAAATGCACCCAAGATCGGGGAACAAAAGGAAGATTTTCCAATTACTCAACAAGTTGTTGAGCAAATTGCCCATGACATCTTTTCTATTCCATGGGGACATCACCGTTTTTTAATCGATCGATTTCAAAATTATCCAACAAGCACCCAACAAGCACCCAACAAGTTGAATAGGGAGCTCGGTGAAAGGTTTGGTGAATGAAACGTATTTGCCCCAGCAAAATTGGTTATCAGAAAATCCTATAACGGCCGCCCGATGCAAAAAGTTGTATCTTTTCGGTGTAGAAGGTAACGCTATGAAAAGACTTATTGCTTTTATTGCCTGCACCCTGCTCTTCGTGGCAGGCGGCGCATCTTACACGTTCGCTGCTCCAAAGGCGGCCCCGGCCGAAGACATCAAGATTGTCAAGGTGAACGACGCCAACTTTGAGAGCGAGGTTCTGCATTCCAAGAAGCCGGTCATCCTGGATATCACTTCTACGAGCTGCCCGCCGTGCCTCATCATGATCCCGACGCTCATCGGTATCGCGAAGAACTATCCCGACATCAAGATTGCGACGGTGGGCATCGACGAACCGGGCATCGACAAGATCAAGGCTACGCTCCCGATTCGCGCGTTCCCGACGTTCTTCATGGTGCGCGACGGCAAGATTGTAAACCAGCTGGTGGGCGCAGTGAAGGAAGAGGAACTGCTCTCTGCCCTGCAATACACGCCGAGTCCGCTGGCAAAACCCGCCGTGAAGCAGAAGAAGGTCAAGAATGCGAAACGCAACATGGTGTGCAAGACTCCGGGCCAGTTCAACGGGCTCAAGAACCTGGTGACTATCTCGTTCGTGTTCGGCGATTACGAAATCGAGAACGTGGACATTGTGACGGACGTGTTTGTGCCGCCGGCGATGGAAAGCCAGCGCGTGCAGATGATGGAACATGTGCGTTCGAGCGGGAAGGGCGAGGTGGAACCCACCATGACGGGCTTCCGCATCCATATCGACAACAACTGCCGTTTTATGAAGGCGATGGACATGAAGCGCACGTCCACCTACGGCGAGATGCGCGCGGGCCTCGAGCTGCAGGGATTTAGTTGCCAGTAATTCAGCGCATGGATTCTATCGCCACTACGTGGCTCCAGAATGACAGTGGGGACGACATTTCCCATTTCACATTTCACACTACACATTGTTATATTGCTGTCATGGCCCTCTCTTCTAATACATACCGCCGTATTTTTGTGCTGGGCTCCGGCTTCAGCAAGTCTTTCTGCCCGCAGATGCCCACGCTCCGCGACCTGAACGAGCGCATTCCCTTCGGCATCCCGGACGAGTTCCCGCACTTGCGCGAATACTGCACGCGGTTCCTGGAACTGTGTAACGGCCAGCCGGATTACCTGGACATCGAGCGGCTTTCGACCTCAATACTTTCGGCGCAGATTTTCCCGGGGGTGCGCGAGAGCCTGTACCATTCTAGCCTGCGTTTCGAACTTTTGCGGTTTATCGCAAGCGAAATCCGGCACGACAAGGGAATGGACGCGGACTGCGCGGCGGTGCTCCGGAAGTTCCTTTCGGGTTGCGAGAACTTCCCGGGCGAGGGCGTGCGCGATACGCTACTGCTATCGTTCAACTACGATACGCTTGTCGAGGACGTGATTGCGGCCGACCCGGAGATGAGTTCGCGCGTGGCGGTGGATTACGGCGTGCGCATTGACCCTGCGGACCGGAGTGCGGTTCGTGCCCCGCGGACGCTCACGGTCGACCTCATCAAGCTGCACGGTTCACTCAACTGGTACCCGGTGAAGGGTGCCTCCGACCCGCTCGACCTGAAGAACGTGTGCCAGGTGGAACCCTGCGACCGGAGTTTCCCCATCTACCGCGAAGACACTCCCATCTACATCCCGATGGCGCATGCGAAGGAATCATTCTTGCGCGGGAGCCTTTTCAACCTGCTCTGGAGCAAGGCGGATTATTACCTCAAGAATGCGCAGGAGATATACTTCCTGGGTTACGGTTTCCCGAAGACGGACATGAACAACCTGGAATTCTTGCTCCGGCACCGTGAACGCTTCAAGAAGGTTGTGGTCTTTGAACCGGAAGGTTCTCCTGTGCTCGGGCGGTTGCACAGGCTGCTTGGCAACCTGGTCGAAAGCCGTGACGCGAAGGAATTTTTGGAGTGCTGGGTATAAAAAGATAAGGGAAGGCGGTCGCCTTCCCTTATCCCTGTTGGTGTGGAATGAGGAGTCAGTTATTTGGTGATGTTTATCGGACGCGCCTCGTGGTAGCTGCCGGTCGATACCTTCACGATGTAGGTGCCCGCGGGCATCTCGCTCATGTCGAAGGTATGCACGTGCCCGCCTGCGTTCTGGATTCCCGTCACCTTCTGGTCGATTAGCGCGCCGAATCCGGTAAACAGGCTTATCTTCACGTTGTCGCGGTTCGGGAGCGAGTAGCGCACGCTGAGGTTCCTGCGGGCAAGGGAGAGTTCCATGTGCGTCGCGATTCCCTTGAGGCCGTACATCAGTGCGGTGGTGGATTCTCCGGCTCCGCTGCCCTGCTCGTTCGTGAGCGTGACCGTCACCTTGAAGAGAACCGTTTTCCCGTTGTACTCGAGTCCCTGGGTGAACTTGTATGTATCGCCGTTATTCACGCGGTTCGGGTAGTGCCCGATGGCGAGAGTCCCCTTCGGGATATCCGCTTCGCTGAACACGTAGGCGTTCTCGCCCCATTCCACCACGTTGCCCGCCTTGCCGAACCAGTGGCCGGGTGCGTTCGCGGTAGATTCGGTTACGTTGTTTCCGTCCGGTTCCTGTGCGAAGAAGGTCGCCTTCGAGAGGCTTGCCGCGGTGAGCCCGAGCTTGCTTGCGACTTCGGCGACGTCGAAGGATGCCGTGACGCTTGCGTAGTTGTCGTCGATGGGGAGGGTTACCTTGATTTCGTATGTCGCTGCGACGGTCGCCGGCGCGATGCTGCTGGAACTCGCGGGCTTCTCGCTACTCGAAGAAGAGATGCTGCTCGAAGAAACCGGCTTCACGCTGCTGGAGCTCGCGGGCGTAACAGAACTGCTGGAACTCCGCGCAACACTGCTGCTCGATGCAACGGGCGCGTCGCCGATTTCGGGCCACTTGTAATCGAGCTTGAAGTCGTTGTAGTATTTCGTATTCGCGTCGCCTGCGCCGTTGATTCCTTCCTCGGGCTTGAGGCGGTAATCGTAGTGGTAGGTGCGCATATCGGGGTTCTTCGAGTAGTTGTAGTCGGTGTTCACCACGATGGCAAATGCCATCTTGCTACCGCCCGTGCTGCTCGGGGTCTTCGCTATCTTGAGGATTGCGGTCTCGTTGCCCTTCACGGGTGCGCTGTACACCGGCGTGCCGTCCGTGGCGCGGTAGGCGAGCACCAGTCGCATGTTGTCGTTCGTGGAGTGCGAGCCGTTCGGGTAGAGCGTCATGCTGATCTGCGTCGCGCCGTCCTTGAGCTTGAGCGGGATTACGTTCGAGCCCGACCATCCCGGAGTCAAGTCCTGGTTCGGTACCCAGTCGCCGTTGCTTACGGTCACGCTCTGGTAGGGAGTCATTTTCCAGGTGTAGCTGTAGTTCCTGTTGTCCCAGTAATCCTGTTCCCAGTAGCTCTGGCTCCCGAAATTGTTGTTCAGGAGCGCCTTGATTTCGTTCGACCATTTTTTCATGTCGAGCATGGCGAGCCTTGCGCGGAATTCGGTAATGAGCCTGCGCACTCCCTCGTCACCGAGGCCGATGTCGAGCCCGTAGGTTTCGAGCAGGTAGGTAGTCTTGCCGTAGGCGTGCCCGTACACCCAGCGCACGGACCCCGTGCCGAGCCATGTGCCCATGAACGTGGGGAAGATGTTGCTGTACTGCGCGCCGCCCAGAAGGTAGCGCTGGTTCTTGCCGGTAACGCCCTGAGCGCCGGGGCCGCCGAAGGTACCGTCGATGAGCCAGCCCGAGTAGCACTCGATGGGCATGAAGGGCGCGATGACCGTCGCCGCGTTCAGGAATCCCATGCCGCTATACACGCCGTTACGCCTTGCGAACATGTCCTGCTGGATCCACGTGTTGCCCGCTTCCTGGAACCAGTGCGCCTGCTTTGCGCCGGGGTAGCCGTTCGTCATCGAGTGAATGCCCTCGTGGATCATTGCGTCCATCTGCGAGACGCGATCGCGGTAGGGGCAGCTCGTGTTGAAGCTGTAGACCGGGTAGAACGACGCCGCTACCGCCGTGTAGCCCGCGACTACGGTCTGCCAGCCGCCGGTGGTGTCGGTCTTCGCGCCGCCCGCGCACGTGCCCGAGCCGTAGTAGTACACGGCGCTGTACTGGCCGTCCTGTGCCTGCGCGTCGGGGGCCCAGCCGAGGCTGTCGTAGAGGTAGGTGAAGTCGGTATCGTATTTCTTGAGGAGGCTGTCGATAGTCACGTCGGTAATGCGGCTGTCGCGATCCTTGCCCCAGTAGAAGGCCCACCACTTGCCGGCCTTCTTGCCGGTCACGCCCGAACAATTGTTGTTGAACTTGGTGGGCGGCTTGATTTCGCCCAGGTTCGCCCTGGTATCGTAATCCAGGTCCGAGCGGTAGGCGGGCCATGTGTAGGCGTCCCCTTCCGCTGCGGAGGCCGTTGCCCCCATCCCTGCCGCAAGCGCTGCCGCGGCTATCCATCCCATACACTTTTTCTGCATAACACACTCCAGTTTTGATGCTATGCTAGAAATAGGTTTTTACGCCCGGAAATCCTAGATTTTGCCCCTCCCGGCGTGCTGTTTCCGTGTTGAAAGTGTGTAAAAGTAATTCTATGAATGCACTAAAATACGTTTAAATGTTGTATTTTGGCGTATTTTTGTGTAAAAATTATTTATTTCCCGGTCTGTTTCTTTTCTCTTTTTATCTGCTTCAGCTGCGCGAGCCGTTCTCCCAGCGCTTTTTCCTTGCCGTAGGGCTTGGGCTGGTAAATCTCGGTGCCTTCGAGTTGCTTGGGCAAATGCTCCTGCGCGGAGTATGCGCCCGGGCTGTCGTGGTCGTACTGGTAGTCAACGCCGTAGCCCAGCTTTTCGCCGACCTTCGTCACCGAATTGCGGAATGCGCGCGGTACGGGCAGTGTCCCGGTTTGCTTCACGATGGAGTCTGCCTTCATTCCGGCGAGTTCCAGGCTGTTGCTCTTGGGCGCAAGCGAGAGGTAAACCGCAAGTTCGTCGAGCGCGATGAGGCCCTCGGGTATGCCCATGAAGTCGTATGCCTCTCGGGCGGCGGTCGCGAGCAAGAGTGCGTTCGGGTCTGCAAGGCCGATGTCTTCCATGCTCATGCGCATCAGCCTGCGCAGTATGAACCGCGGGTCTTCGCCACCCTGCAGCATGCGGTGCATCCAGTAGAGGGCTGCGTCCGGGTCGCTCCCGCGCACCGACTTGTGGAGCGCCGAAATCAGGTTGTAGTGTTCCTCGCCGCTCTTGTCGTAACGGAGCGGTTTCTTGTACTGGAACTCTTCAAGAAGTTTCTCGTCGATGATTTTGCGGTCGCCGAGGTTCTTGCCAATCCATTCAATCTGGTTCAGCAAAAAGCGTGCGTCGCCGTCGGACTGCGTGATTAGTTTGTCTACAACCGCCTCTTCGACTTCCACGTCCTTGAGCTGCAGGCCCCGCGGGTGGTCGCGCAGTGCGCTGAAAATCAGCGTGCGCAGGTCTTCCTTGCTTAAGGGTGCAAACAGTATCAGCTGGCAGCGGCTTAAAAGGGCGCTGTTGACCTCGAACCCGGGGTTCTCGGTGGTGGCGCCTATGAGCGTCACCGTGCCGTCCTCGACGGCACCCAGCAGCGCATCTTGCTGGCCCTTGTTAAAGCGGTGGATTTCGTCGATAAACAGGATGGTGTCCTGGAACAGCCCCTTCATCTTGCGGGCGTCGGCGAGAACTTCCTTCACTTCCTTCACGCCGCTTGCAACGGCCGAGAGCGCCACGAAGGCCTTTTTCGTGTGCTGGCGTATCACGTGCGCGAGGCTCGTCTTTCCGCAGCCCGGCGGCCCCCAGAAAATCATGCTCGGAACGTTGTCGTTCTCGAGACTTTTTCGCAAAAGGCTCTGCTCGCCCAGAATCTTGTTCTGGCCTAAAAATTCATCCAGGTTCTGCGGGCGCAGTCTTTCGGCGAGCGGCTGGTCCATATCTTATTCCACGGGTTCCACTTCGATAGAGTAGCCGATTTCGCGGCTCGTTTCTTCGACTTTCTTGTAGTGGATGATTATCTTGATTTTATCGCCATCAGAAATCGTCGCGATTCCGTGATAGTCGTTGCCGTCGTGGCTGGATACCTTGACGCTCTGGCAAGAAAGGTTGTCTTCTGCAAGGGCTTCGCTGATGATTTCCTTCGCTTCGCTTTCCATCCAGTGGTAGCGACCGGCAACGGGGCCCGGAATGGCGATGGCCGCAATACCGAGGGCGATGACTGCGGCAGAAATCATGAACTTCTTGGGTGCGGGCAGGTACGAACCCACGTGCATCTTGTGGAGGGTTACCAGCACGTAGAATCCGGCGCCGAGCCCGAGCAATAGCGGAACGTAGATGTTCAATGACTGTATCATGCGGAGGTCTACGAACAGGTAACTTGAAATAAAAAAGGAGCACGCGCCAAGCACGATGAGGCATGCGAGGCAAATCAGGATTGTCTTTGCCGGTTTCTTCTGGAATTCCTCGCAGAACTGGCGGGCCTGGAGGAACTCGTTTGTCTTTGCTTCGGAGATAGTCCCTTCGCCCTTGCAGATATTGCACTTGAGGCCGTTTTCAATCTGCTTCGTGCCGTTGCAGCGGATGCAGTCGAGCATCTTGATGCTGCCGGAACCGCAGCATATCGGGCAAGGCTTCTTGTCCTTTATTCCGGTGCCTTTGCAGCGCTTGCACGGGCTGGAACTCCTGACAGGGAAGTCTACGGTCTTGTCCAGCGACCTGATGTGAATCTGGACTGTTTCTTCCTGATTTTCCATGCGTCTATTTCTCCTCGCTAACGAATTCGAACTTGCTGAAACTTGCTGGCAGTTCGCGCGTGGGGCGCCCGTTCTTGAGCATGCAGTGGAGCGTGTGGCCTGTGGTGCACAGCTTGCCGTTCACGCTTGCCCTGTATTCAAAACGGATGCGCAGCTTGTCTACGCGAATCATGGTGGTCTCGACATCCACGAATTCGCCGTAGTGCGTGGGCGCCTTGAACTGCACGTTCAGTTCGAGCACCGGGCTCGAGAACCCTTCGGCCTCCATGTCGGCGTAGCTCGCACCCGCCTCGCGGAAGTATTCGGTACGTGCCTGCTCGAACCACACGGCGTAAACGGAGTGGTGAACGATTCCCATCTGGTCGGTTTCCGCATAGCGCACTTCGATGCGGGCGGTATGCTTGAATGTGCAAGTTTCCATGCCACAAATATAGTTACTGCGGGGCGTTCCCGTATGTCAACCATTTTTTACATGCCCGCCGCACATCGTGAACCCCTTTTTAGACTGTTTTACCCGTTTTTCGCCCAAATTCGCATTGTAATACTTGACAACGCGAAAGCACGCTTGCGTCTTCACAAAACAGCAATAAAAAAGCAGTTTGTATGTTAGGAAACTATAATCAGGAGTTACAAAGATGTCCAGGATCCAGGGATTTCTTTTTTGCGCATCGTTTGCGCTTTCTAGCGTCTTTGCGGGGGCGGTGAGTGTCACCCCCAAGACGCCCGAACTGAAGGACGGCTGCTACCAGATTTCGAGCGCGGCCGAACTCTACGGTTTTGCCGCCATCGCGAACGGAACCGACGGCTTTGTGAAGGATTCGCTCGCCTGCGGCAAGCTCACGAAGGATATCGTGGTGAACGAGAACGTCCTCGATGCGGAAGGGAGCCTCAACGTGGCGGATACGGCAAATTATGCGACCTGGACGCCGCTTATCGCGTTTACCGGGAGTATCGATGGGCAGGGGCATTCTATCACGGGCCTCTATTTTAACGATTCCTTGCAGTCTCCGGTCGGCCTTATCGGTTCGACGAATGCCCCGTACAATTCCGCTAACAGGGAAGGGTTCAATTATCCCGAAGTGACCGTCAAGAATCTACGTGTGCAGGGCTCCTATTTCCGCGGAAAATTCGAAGTGGGCGGCATTGTCGGCCATGCGTATTCGAATGTGGCCACGGTTCTCGACAACGTCTCTTTTGATGGCGTGGTCGTGAGCGGGCGCTTTGCGGGGGGCCTGATTGGTGGCTCTACGGGCGGTGATGGCGGTTACGTTGTCAGGAACAGCTTCAACGAGGGCTCCGTCTTTGCGGGGAGCGGTGCAGGCGGCATTGTCGGTGGCGTCTACTACATGAACAGGGCGTGGATTGTCAACTCCTACAACCTGGGGACTGTCACGTCGGATTCTTCGTCCGGCGGTATCGTGGGCGAACACTGGAGCTATGGAGGCGCGCTTGTTAACGTGATGAACTTGGGCGAGGTGAAACTCGACAAACAGGAAACTTCCATCGATGTCAAGTCCATTGTCGGCGAGAAGGGCTATGCCCTGGAAATGATCGACAACGTATTCTATGTCGCTCCCGGCCGAAACGAGCATTACGGTACGGCAGTCACGGCGGCACAACTCGCGGACGGCTCTGTTGCAAGCCTCATGCATGCCTATGACTATGCGGGTTTCGAGGGTTCTGTCTGGGGCCAGGACGTGGGTACGGACGCCCATCCCGTGCTTACGGGCGAGGTGAAGAATGCGACCTTCGAGGCAAGGACGGTCACTTTCGATACGCACGGTGGCGAGAATATTGAACTTGCGGCCCCGAAGGGCTTCGCGGTCAGGATCCCCGATATCGAGCGCGCGGGTTACGAGAACCTCGGCTGGTTCGGCAATCCCGAGTTCAAGGGCGATACGCTCACGCATGTCGCCGCAGCAGATACCGACGCTACGGTCTGGGGCAAGTTCATGGCGGTCGCTTCCATAACGCTCAATACGAACGGCGGCACTGTGGATTCCGGCATGGTCGAAAAATATACGGAAGGCTTGGGCGCGAAACTCCCGAAGAAGGTTTCCCGCGATGGCTACGTCTTTGTGGGCTGGTACGCCGAGGAGGACTTTAGCGGGAACAGGGTGCAGGCCGTGGGCCCGGATGCGACGGGCGCGCAGGTATTCTATGCCCACTGGTACAAGATGGAAACTCCTGCGAAGGACGATGCGGGCTGCTACGTCATCAAGACCGCTCCGGAACTCTACGGTTTTGCCGCCATCGTGAACGGAACCGCCGGCTATACTCGGGAAAGGTCGGCCTGTGCGGGCCTCGCGAACGACATCGTGGTGAATAGCGACGTGCTGAACGAGGATGGCACGCTCAAGAATGCGGAAGCTGCGCTGAATTTTATCCCGTGGAACCCGATAGATAGTTTCGCGGGTGTGTTCAACGGCAACGGGCATGTGGTTTCGGGCCTCTTCTATGCCGATTCCGCGTATTACGAAAGTTTCGGTTTCTTCGCGGGTATCGGCGGCACTGCGGACAAGTTTGCCGAGCTCAAGAATTTCGGGCTCGTGGATTCCTATTTCGCGGTCAAGGCCGCCTACTTTGGCGCGATTGCCGGCAGGGTAGTCGGTGTCCCGTTCAGTGTAAATTACGGCTCGGGTTACTGTGCCAAGTTTTCGGGCGTATATAACGAATCGACGCTCCTGCCTTACGCAGATGCGCAGGGCGCCGCGGGCATCCTGGGGAGTATCAACTACAGGAGTACCGCCCATTTCGAGAACACCTACAACCGCGGCCTTATCCTGGGGCGCAGTTACAATATCGCCGGTATCCTGGCTCACCTGTCTTCGAATACCACGCTGTATATGGCCAACTGCTATAGCGTGTGGAAGTCGAAATCCCTCATGTACAAGGAAAGCAAGGCGTTTATTGCCGGGAATCTAGGCGCATCGACGGTGAGCATTGAAAACTGTTACTACCTGAACACGCAGGCATACAGGGAACTCGCCGGCACCCCGGCTGCCGATAGCCTGTTCAAAAACGGCACGGTGACGCTTGTCCTGCGGAAGGGCGAGAACGGCTCCGTCTGGGGCCAGAACGTGGGTACAGATGCCTACCCGAACCTTTCGGGCAAGCTCGAGAACTCGCAGGCGGCAGAATACAAGGTGACGTTCCATACCTTCGAGGGCAATAACGCTACGTATTTCGACAGCTACGTCGCGGGTTTCTCGAAGGCGCTTCCCGAGGATGTCTACATGGAAAACGCCTCGTTCATGGGCTGGTACGACAATCCCGAATTCAAGGGCGAAAGAGCTTACGCCATTACCAACATGGATTCGGGCGACAAGGAATACTGGGCAAAACTGCAGAGGACCTTCGGCGTTACCTACGAGACGAACGGCGGTACCATCTATTCCGGCGGTGCGGTTTTCTATACGGAAGGTGTAGGCCTTGAACTCCCAAACGACGTGCGGCTCGACAGCAACCTGTTTGCGGGCTGGTACGACAACGCCGAACTCAAGGGCACTCCCGTGACGGCCATTACCCGGGACGATTCCGGCGACAAGACGTATTATGCGGCCTGGTTCAAGCTCAAGATGCCGGAACTTGACGAAGCGGACAACTGCTACGCGATTTCGAATGCGGCAGAACTCTACGGCTTTGCGGCATACGTGAACGGGACGCACGGCATGTCGTATTGGAACCATCCCGAAATATGCGGCAAGCTTACTGCAGATATCGTGGTGAACGAGAACGTGCTCAAGGAAGACGGCACGCTCGACAGTGCGAACGTGGCGAAGTTCCTGCCTTGGGAAATTATAGAGTCGTTCTCGGGCAAGTTCGACGGCCAGGGCCACAAGATATCCGGCCTTTACGGCGTTGCCGCACCCAAGAAGCCTATGGCCTTCTTCAATGAAATCTACGAAGGGAACTACGACCCGGCCTTGCAGGCCGAAGGGCCCGTCGTTATCAAGAAAGTTACCCTCGAGGATACCTACTTTAGCGGTGTGAAGAATGGAGTGGCCGGCTTTGTGGCATCTATCAAGGGTGCGCGAAGCTCAAGAGGGGTCAACTATCCGGGAGCGATACTTGAGATGGATAGCTGCCATTTCAAGGGCTTCCTGAAATCCGATTCGAACGTCGTTGGCGGTTTTGTTGCCAACAGTAGCGGCACGCTCTCCATTACCAATTCTACCTCGGACGGTGTGATACAGGGGTACTCTAATGCGGGTGGCTTTGGTGGCTACCTGTACGGGACAATCAGCATCACCAATAGCGTCAACAATGCGAAAATTGTAGGCGGCTATTCTTCAACGGGTGGCATTGTAGGCGGTGTTTCGGGTACAACGACCATCATGAATTGTGAAAACAACGGCGAGGTGGTCGCCCGAATCTTCAACAACAATGCGGGCCTGGTCGCAGGAATCCTGGGGCAGTCCTATGGCAAGCTCACGTTCGTCCAGAACCACAACGCCGGTGAAATCAGCGGGCCTTCCGCCTATATGGCGGGTCTCATTTCGGATATATCTGGCAGTGGGGAAGTTGCAATCGCGAACAACTACAATACGGGTGCAGTGCGCAGTACGAGCCCGAATAACACGTATGTCGCGGGCCTTATTTCGCGTGTCTACTATAGCGATGTTTTCGGTATTGTCGCAAACAACTACAGCATTGGCGAAATCTCCAGGACAAACGAGAGGTATGGCGCCATCGATTATGTGATGGCGCTGTCCTACAGCACGAATCTTGTCTTCGAGAACAACTTCGTTGCGCCGACTGTCGAAGGTCTCGATACCACGTCGCTCGGAATTATTCTCCCGATGGAAAAGTTTAGGGACGGCACGGTCGCGGATTCGCTCCACAACTATGTACAGAAGGACGGTGAAGGAGTCGTTGTCGAAAACGGCATTACCGGTACGGCCTGGACGCAGGGCGACGAATACCCGGTTCTCGTGACGAAGTCCGAATTTGCCCTCGTACTCAACCTGAACGGTGGCAAGCTCGAGAACGCTCCCACGACATACACGTACGGCGAAGGGCTTGTGCTCCCCGAACCCACGCGCACGGGCTACGATTTCAGGGGCTGGTTCAGGTCGGCCAACTTCCAGGGCAGCGTCGTCACCGAAATTTCTGGTAAGGATGCGGGCGACAAGATTTTCTACGCCAAGTGGGAACCGAAGGAATACAAGGTGACCGTGAAGGTGAACAACGGGAACTGGGGCGTAGTGAGGGGCCTCAAGGAAAATGGAATCTACAAGTATGGCGAAGAGGCTGAACTTGTCGCCGTCGCGGATAACGGCTACGTGCTGAGCAACTGGCAAGACGACGTGCGCCTCGTGAGCACGCAGTACCGCCTCACGGTCGTTTCCGATACTACGGTCACGGCGAACTTCGCGCCGATTGAACCCGAAAGTTCCAGCAGCTCCAGCGTCACACCGCAGTCGAGCTCAAGCGAGACAAGTGTGTCCAGCAGCAGCATGCCCGAGTCCAGTTCCAGCGACATACCGCAGTCTAGCTCCAGTTCGGCAAGTGTGTCCAGCAGCAGCGAAGGTGGCGACGCCGTCCCGGCTATCGCCATGGCGCCCTCGTTCCGCGTGACTGCGGTGGCCCGCGAAATCCAGGTGTCGGGCGCCCGCACGGGTGCGGCCTTCGCCCTGTTCGACATGCAGGGGCGCGTGCTTAGTTCCGGCAGGGTGGGGGAGGCGAACTTCTCCGTCCCGGTCAGCCGCGCGGGCAGTTACCTTGTCCGTATCGGGCACGAAATCCAGCGCGTTTCTGTCCGGTAGGGCCTTTTAGATTAGGGCGGGCGTACGCACGGCTAGCCCTCCCTAAGACCCTCCCGCCGCGCGCATAATCGCCTAGAGTAGGGCTGTTATTTTAGGGAAGAGGCGATTAAGCGCACGGGCACACCTTCGGTGTGCATAAGGGCGGGCATACGCACATTATTGGTATGGCGGCCTTCGGGCCGCCATTTTTATATGTTCGTTTCTTTTTCCCGCAAAAAAGAATTATATTATGCCATAAAGAAAGGAGCCTCGCATGAAACTCGGCACGCTTGCACTATTGCTCATCCCGTTTATCTTCCTTGCCTGTACCGAATCCACGTCGTCCGGCGACGATTCCCGCGGCGACCTGGTGTACAGTCTCAGCGCCAAGGCCAGTTCCATTACGGGCCGTTGCAGCGTCTATGTGGAAGACAAGCGCATTACGATGGTGTTCGACCAGGTTGTGCCGACTCTTGGCACGCTGGAATACACGTCCACAATCAAGATAGGTTCCTCTTCGGTAACGGTCTCCGACGTGTTTGTGTCGAACTCGAATATTTTCAAGGAAAGCATGGATGCCAACTGCACGGGGCTCAGGCAGGAATATGAGCCGAAGGGAGGCTCGGTAACCTGCTCGTCTACGGAGGTCAATGCGTCCATGGAAATTGCCTCGACCCCGGCAAAGCTGGCGGGCGCCTACGAAACCGCAGTTGACGCGATGAAGGAACAGTGCGACTACTACATAGAGCAGGTGAAGGCTTCCGATATGGGCGAGGGCGATTACGAGCCGGCGGAGCGCTGCATTGTCGACCAGAAGGTGGATACCCTCGTTATGCTGATAGGGTATCCGGACAGGTCGGTCGCCATCGAGGCATACGATGTTGGTGGTGATGTGTACATGCAGGAAATCTACGCGGGCGTGGATGCCGAGACTCTTGAAGATGTCTGCTTCGCGTACCGTCACGATAGCGAGAGGGCCGACGTGACGTGCGACGGCAGTACCATTACCTACAGGTCGATTGGCGATAACCTGGAAGATCTCAGGGAGGGGATGGAAATTTATGCGTGCCCCGCCTTCCTTGCCGGCGCGACATCCTTCGAAGACATGTGGTTTGGTGAATAGCCCATGCTTAAATAATGCGTGGCTTTCTATATAATGTTGGCTTCGCGCATGCTTCGCACGCTCACACGATCACTTCGTTCCAGTGCTTGCTTAGCGAAGCCTGCAATTCCAACAACTAAAGACTAATGACTAATAACTAATTACTAGGGAACAGGCGGTTTTCCACGCGCTTGAAGCATTCGGGCTTCTCGGCGGTGGGCTCGCCGCCCTTGGTAAAGGCGTGCAGCGTGGAACCCGTGGTGCAAAGTTCGCCTTTCACGTAGGCCCTGTAGTTGAATTTCCACTTGTACCTGCCTACCTGCGAGAATTCGGTCTCGATGTCGACCACGTCGCCGAACCTGCAGGCCTTCCTGTACTTCACGACCAGTTCCAGCACGGGGCTTTCGAACCCTTCCTTCTCGATTTCGGTGTAGGGCGCGCCTATCGCCTTGAAGAAGTCGATGCGGGCCTGCTCGAACCAGATGGGGTACGACCCGTGGTGGACCACCCCCATGGCGTCGGTTTCGGAGTAGCGGACCTCGATTTTGCAGGTATGGCTTATGCCTTTCTTTTCCATGTCCAAAATATAGTTTTTTGCTCCATTTTAAACTATCAACAATCTATTCACACTTTTAACTCATTTTGTGTACGTCTTTTTTGTCGAAAAGGAAAAAAAATCATTTTTTTTGCTCTAAAATCTTGATTTTCATTGACAAAACGGCATAAAACTTATTAAATTTGGCACACTCTTATATCCATGCGGATTTAGGAGGCATGCCAAAGTAGCTCAGCTGGTAGAGCAGCTGATTTGTAATCAGCCGGTCGTAGGTTCGATTCCTATCTTTGGCTTGAACATAATGGGTCGTTGCCCGAGTGGTTAATGGGGACGGACTGTAAATCCGTTGGTTTACGCCTACCGTGGTTCGAATCCACGACGGCCCACGCAACAACGCCCTATGGTGCTGAAAGGTGCCATAGGGCTTATGCCCAGGTAGCTCAGTGGTAGAGCACTTCCTTGGTAAGGAAGAGGTCTCGGGTCCGACTCCCGATCTGGGCTCTCACTAATTGGAGATAGAATCATGGCAAAAGAACATTTTGACAGAAGCAAGCCGCACTGCAACATTGGCACCATCGGCCACGTTGACCACGGTAAAACCACCCTGACCGCCGCAAT